>NZ_JBQFPT010000007.1:0-288035 GCF_056536505.1 Ruegeria sp. CL3
GTTGGTCATCACCGAGCCCTGCGCTTCCATCACGGCGGCAGAGACGATGTTTTCCGACGCGATCAGCTCGATCTCGTCGCGCTGACGGCCCAGCTCGGACGTGATCGAGCCGAAAAGCTCAGGATCACGGTCCGACAAAGACTGGGTGAAAAAACCGGTGTCACGGAGATTGGCGTTCATGATAGCTCCAAATGTCTGGGGTATTGCTTGCGGATTTCCTATCGGAAACCCTGCCGAGGCAACAGCTTTAAAGCGACGAATTGCGCGGCGTGGGCGTCAACTCTGGCCTATTGGGGAAAGGTATGTTTGTTTCGGAACCAAATGTGCAGCACCGGAAACCGGAAAAAATGAAAAAGAGAATCGCTTTTCTCGCAAGCGAGGCTGACGTCGCGCAATCAGCCCGCGAAGTCCTGGTCGCCAAATACGGAAATGCGGCACCGCGCGATGCGGATGTGGTGGTGGCACTGGGTGGCGATGGGTTTATGCTGCGCACGCTCAAGAACATGCAACACCTCGATGCGCCGGTATACGGGATGAACCGAGGGACCATCGGGTTCTTGATGAACACCTATTCTGACACCGATCTCTTGGAACGTCTCGATGATGCCGAGGTGGAGGTCATCAACCCTCTGGCCATGCGCGCCATGGATCAATCCGGGAAACTGCATGAGGCGCTGGCGATCAACGAAGTGTCACTGTTGCGCGCGGGTCCGCAAGCCGCGCGTCTGAAGATCAGCGTCGATGGCCGCGAAAGGATGGGAGAGCTGGTCTGTGACGGCGCGCTTCTGTCTACGCCTGCGGGATCGACAGCGTATAACTATTCGGCCCATGGTCCGATTTTGCCGATCGGGGCGGATGTGTTGGCCCTGACCGCGATTGCTGCATTTCGACCCCGTCGGTGGCGCGGGGCCTTGTTGCCCAAAACCGCAACAGTTCGCATAGACGTGCTGGATGCCGAGAAACGCCCGGTGATGGCCGATGCCGATTCTATTTCCTTTCCTGACATTGATTGGGTCGAAATCTGCTCGGAATCAGAAATCACCCATCGGATTCTGTTCGACCCCGGACATGGCCTTGAAGAGCGCCTGATTTCTGAACAATTCACCTAGAATTCCGTCAGTTTTGAAAAATAATTTTTCCTTGTGTGAACAAGTTCACATGCTGGTGAGCGTGCAATAGGTATTGTGATCTTGCTTGGAGAACACGCTTAGGTGGGAGTGAGTGGCCACCAAACAGCGTTTTCGACATACTTGCGCATTTTTTGCGCTGGCGAGGGTGGGTGGTGCCACGCTCGTTATCTGAAATCCAGGCATATTTAAGCAAGCGGACCCCGGGCACAAAAACCCGGGGTCGATTTTTTTTGGGGGGTCAGTCGGAGCGGGACATTTGTTCCCAAAGAGGTTTGCACATCTGCCCGACCCGCGCCTCGATCGCCGCCCCCGCCTCGACCGCCAGATCTTCACGCCAACGACGCGCTGCGATCTGAACACTGATGGGCTGCAGGCCGTTGGGCAATTCTGCCAGTCTTGCCGGAACGCAGGCGGCGGGCAGGCCAAGGAAGTTCATCGCATAGGAATAGACCGCGCAGCCCAGAACCTCATGCACGCCCTCGGCCCCTTCGGTGTCGCGGTCCGGCTTGAAAAAGGGTTGAGGCAGGAACGGCGACAGGACCAGAGGGTAATCTTCAAGGAAGAGGGACCATTCACGGGCATAGTGGCTGCGTTTGGCGAGCATGCGCAGCAGCTCAGTCTCGACGATGGGTGGGAATTCTTGAAAATAGACCTCGAAGATATCCTGGATGGTTTGGGAACCGGCCGCCTGGATATCGGATTTCAACAAGGTCAGAACTTCGCCCATCAATGTGCGGTATCCGATGCGACCGCATTCGAAGACATCTGGGGGGTCGATCTCGTCGACCTGATAGCCCGCATCGACCAGCGCGTCGCGCGCAGTGTCCAACGCCTTTTCGACCTCTGGGTGCAGGGCGTATCCGAACGTGTTTTTGGTAAAGGCCACTTTGATCGGGGTGTCCGGGGCCTCGCCCCGCCATGGCAGAGGAACATGAAACGGGTCGCGCGGGTCCGGGGCGATCAGGCTGGGCATCGACAGGGACAGGTCGGCTGCAGACCGGGTGATAAGGCCCTGAACGGACATGGATTGGGCGAGTATTCCGCGCTCGGCCGTTTGGCTGGGGTTCCAGGCGGGGACGCGACCAAGGCCGGGTTTGACTGTAACCGCCCCGTTGGCGGCAGCCGGAAACCTGAGGCTTCCGCCAATGTCATTTCCATGCGCCAAAGCGCCAATCCCGGCCATGACGGCCGCCCCGGCACCGCCCGACGACCCTCCGGCCGAGATATGACGCCCCCAAGGGTTATGCGTGCGCCCAAAAAGCGGATTATCGGTGTCGGCGCGGAAGGAAAACTCGGGCGTGTTGGTCCGGCCAATCACGATGGCACCGGCGTTTTGAAGGTTTGATACAACAGGCGCGTCATCAGGGGCGATAACATCTTTCAGCGCCACGACCCCGTTTGTGGTGGCGTGGCCCTTTTGATCGACATTGATCTTGATGGTTACCGGCACTCCGTGCAGCAGCCCGGTCGGTTTCCCAGCTGCCCGTGCCTGATCCAAGGCGCGCGCGCGTTGTAAGGCCTGTTGGCTCAGGTCCTCGACCACAGCATTCAGATCGGGATTGACGGCATTCATGCGAGAGATGGAGGATGCAACAGCGTCCTCAGCGCTCAGATCACCGTTGCGGGTCAGGGTGGTCAGCTCAGTGGCGCTGAGTTGCCAGATTTTGCTTTGAGTCATGGGCCCTCACTGTCTTAGCAAGACAGTAAGGGGCATGTTCCAGGTTGCAAGAGGGGGCTCGGGTTACTGAGCGTAGCCAATCGTCTGCAACGCGTCCTTGATCTCGTCCAAGATGGCGGGATCGTCGATAGTCGCGGGCATCTTGTACTCTTTGCCATCTGCAATCGACACCATGGTGCCCCGCAGGATTTTGCCCGAGCGGGTCTTGGGCAGGCGGTCTACAACCACGGCCAGCTTAAAGGCAGCCACCGGGCCGATTTTGTCTCGGACCATCTTGACGACTTCGTTCGACACCTCGGTATGGTCACGGTCGGCACCGGTATTCAGACAAAGGAAACCCACCGGCATTTGGCCTTTCAACTGATCCGACACCCCGATCACGGCACATTCGGCGACGTCAGGATGGGCGGCCAGGACCTCCTCCATCCCGCCGGTCGACAGGCGGTGGCCCGCCACGTTGATCACGTCATCGGTGCGCGCCATGATATAGAGGTAACCGTCCTCATCGATCATGCCCGCATCGCCGGTCTCATAGTAGCCGGGGAAGTGGTTCAGGTACGAGCTTTTGAACCGCTCTTCGGCGTTCCACAGCGTCGGCAAAGTGCCCGGAGGCAGCGGCAGTTTGACCGCAATCGCGCCCAGTTCACCCGGTTTCAGCGGATAGCCACCCTCGTCTAGGATCTGAACGTCATAGCCTGGCATCGGCTTGGCCGGAGATCCCAGTTTGATGGGCAGTTCCTCGATCCCCAGCGGGTTGCCTGCTATGGCCCAACCGGTCTCGGTCTGCCACCAGTGGTCGACGATCGGAACGTTCAGCGCATCCTGTGCCCAGGTGATGGTATCGGGGTCGGCGCGTTCGCCTGCGAGATACATGGCGCGCAGGCCGGACAAGTCGTATTTGCCTATCAATTCGCCCTTTGGGTCTTCACGCTTGACGGCGCGGATCGCGGTGGGGGCGGTGAAGAAACTGCGCACGTTATGTTCGGAGATGACCCGCCAGAAGGTGCCCGCGTCGGGGGTGCCGACAGGTTTGCCCTCGAACACAATAGTGGTGTTGCCGTGGATCAGCGGGGCATAGCAGATGTACGAGTGGCCAACGACCCAACCCACATCCGAGGCGGCCCAGAACACATCGCCCGGATCGACGTTGTAGATATTTTTCATCGACCAGTTCAGCGCCACCAGATGCCCGGCGGTCGGACGCACAACGCCTTTGGGCGCGCCCGTGGTGCCTGAGGTATAGAGGATATAGGCCGGATCATTGCCCGCGACCGGCACGCATTCGGCAGGTTCGACGCCGTATTGGAAGCCATGCCAGTTGAAGTCGCGGCCTTCGATCAGCTGTGCGACTTCCTGTTCGCGCTGGAAGATGACGCAGAACTCGGGCTTGTGGCTGGCCAGGTCGATGGCACCGTCCAGCAGAGGTTTGTAGTGAACCACGCGGCCGGGCTCCAACCCGCAGGAGGCGGCGATGATGGCTTTAGGCTTGGCGTCGTCGATCCGTACAGCCAGTTCGTTGCTGGCAAAGCCGCCGAACACCACCGAATGCACGGCGCCCAGACGGGCACAGGCCAGCATCGCTTCGAGCGCTTCGGGGATCATCGGCATATAGATAATGACGCGATCGCCTTTTTCGACGCCCTTGGCGCGTAACGCACCGGCAAGCGTTGCCACTCGGTTCCGCAACTCGACATACGAGATTTCGCGCTTGGTATGGGTGATAGGGCTGTCGTAAATGATGGCGGTCTGTTCGCCACGCCCGTTTTCCACGTGGCGGTCGACGGCGTTCCAGCAGGTATTGACCTGCGCATCGCTGAACCATTCGTACAGAGGGGCGTTGTCGGCAAACAGGGCTTTAGTGGGGGTCGAGACCCAATCAATGCCTTTGGCGGCATCCATCCAGAACGCCTCGGGGTCGTTTTTCCAGCTATCGTAAACGTCTTGATATGCCATCAGGCCCTCCTCCCAAAATCACTGCAATTGTTGTTAGGCAGCGATAGGGCAGTGGGCAAGCGGCGCGAGTGACGGCGCGTCAGTTTATCGCAAAATATTTGCAGGATGGCCAAAAACAGCCTGCAAATTTTTGCAAACCTCAAGATTTTATGGAATTTAGCAGGCCGAGAATAGGGTTTTTGCAAATCTGCAAATTTATGAGTGCAAAAGGGCGTAGGCCGAGTCGGGCAGCCAGACACCCATTGGATGTCTGGCGTTGACTGGGCCGTTCTAGCCGTAGTGGGTTACGGGCGTGCCCGCGATCGCTGCCATGTTCAGCAGCCCCCTTGAGGTGATCGAAGGGGTCACGATATGGGCCTTGTTGCCCATGCCCATCAGGATCGGACCAACTTCGATTCCGTCGGCTTTCATCTTCAGAACGTTGCGCACGCCACTTGCGGCATCCGCATGCGCAAAGATCAGGACATTCGCGGCACCCTCAAGGCGTGAGGCGGGAAAAATACGCTCGCGCAGTTCGGGGTTGAGGGCCGTGTCTAGGTTCATCTCGCCTTCATAAGTGAAGTCGCGCGGTTCGCTGTCCAGAATGGCAATTGCCTCACGCAGTCGCTTGCCCGAGCCTTCAGCTTGGTTGCCAAATTGCGACTGCGAGCAGAAGGCAATCTTGGGCTCCAGCCCGAAACGCCGCACGTGGCGGGCTGCGCCCAGGGTAATCTCGGCCAGTTCCGCCGGATTAGGTAATTGCCGTACATGAGTGTCGGCGATGAATAGCGGGCCGTCCTCGAGAATCATCAGCGACAAAGCCCCGTGTGGGCGCAGGTCAGGGGTGCCCAGAACCTGTTCGACGTAATTCAAATGCCAGCGGTATTCACCGAACGTGCCGCAGATCATGCTGTCGGCTTCGCCGCGGTGAACCATGATTGCGCCAATCGCGGTAGAATTCGTACGCATGATCGCCTTGGCCAGATCGGGTGTGACGCCGCGGCGCTGCATGATCTGGTGGTATGAGTTCCAGTAGTCGTAGTAGCGCGGATCGTTTTCCGGGTTCACGATCTGCAGATCCTTGCCAGGACGGACGACCAGGCCGAGACGCTCACAGCGGGCCTCGATCACTTCGGGGCGGCCAATCAGGATCGGAGTTTCGGTCGTTTCCTCAAGGATGGCTTGCGCGGCGCGCAATACGCGTTCGTCTTCGCCCTCGGCGAAGACAATCCGGCGGCTTGAGGCTGCGGCGGCCTCGAACACGGGACGCATCAACAGGGCAGACTTGAAGACGGTCTGGTTCAGCTTTTCCTTATAGGCCTCAAGGTCGTCGATCGGACGTTTGGCAACGCCGCTCTCCATTGCGGCCTTGGCGACCGCCGAAGATACGATCCCCACAAGGCGTGGATCGAAGGGTTTAGGGATCAGGTAGTCCGGGCCAAACGTCAGTTGCTCACCCTTGTAGGCAGCGGCGGCCTCGGCGCTCGTGGTGGCGCGGGCCAATTCGGCAATGCCTTCGACGCAGGCAATCTGCATCTCGTCATTGATCTCGGTTGCGCCGACATCCAATGCGCCGCGGAAGATGAATGGAAAACATAGCACGTTGTTGACTTGATTGGGAAAATCGCTGCGTCCGGTCGCGATGATCGCATCAGGCGCGACTTCACGCGCGGCTTCGGGCAGGATTTCGGGCGTCGGGTTGGCCAGAGCGAAGATGATCGGGCGGGCGGCCATTTTCTCGACCATCTCGGGCGTCAGAACATTTGGGCCGCTTAGGCCCAGGAACAGATCGGCCCCACCAATCACGTCGTCCAGTGTGCGAAGGTCGGATTTCTGGGCGAACTGATCTTTGTGCGGATTCATATCCTCGGCACGACCCTCGTAGACCAGCCCGTGAATGTCGCACAGCCAGATATTCTCGCGCTTGACGCCAAGTTTGACCAGCATGTTGAGGCAGGCAATCCCGGCCGCTCCACCACCGGTCGAAACGATTTTTATGTCCTCGAACTTCTTGCCGGCGACGTGCAGTGCATTGCGGGCCGCGGCCCCGACAACAATGGCGGTTCCGTGCTGATCGTCGTGAAAAACGGGGATGTTCATGCGCTCGCGACACAGCTTTTCGACGATGAAGCAATCGGGGGCTTTGATGTCCTCAAGGTTGATTGCGCCGAAGGTCGGCTCTAGCGCGCAGACGACATCGGCCAGTTTTTCGGGGTCGGGCTGGTCGACCTCGATGTCGAAGCAGTCGATCCCGGCGAATTTCTTGAAAAGGACGGCTTTGCCTTCCATCACCGGTTTCGAGGCGAGGGCACCGATATTGCCTAGACCTAGAACAGCCGTTCCGTTCGACACCACTGCCACAAGGTTGCCGCGCGCCGTATAGTGTTCCGCGTTCGAGGGGTCGGCCTTGATCTCAAGACTGGCCTCGGCCACGCCCGGCGAATAGGCGCGGGCCAGATCCCGGCCGTTTGCCATCGGCTTTGTAGCCTTGATTTCAAGCTTTCCGGGCTTGGGATGGGCGTGATAGTCAAGCGCGGCCTGCCGCAAGCTGGGTGTGTCAGACATCGGCGGTAAAGCTCCCTTCAAAATTTGATTTAGCCTTAAACTATTTTTTTCGACTTGGCTATGCCGCGTCTGAAGCTTGGCAAAACCCGACCGTTTCCTTGATTAATTGTCGCAAAATTTTTACAAACCGCAAACTCCTGCGAATTGCTCTGAGATCCCAAAATGCCCAACGACCTCAAAATGACATCTTCCGAGGTGTTCCCGCCATCCCGTTTCCGCTTTGGGGTGGACCGGTTCTGGTTCTGGGCTGCGCTCGGCGTTGCGGCTTTGATCCTCGGGTGTATCGCCTTGTTCCCCTTGCAGGCTGAGGTGTTCAATCAGGAAGGCGGATTGATCGAGACGATCTCGGCGGCTGGCTTGTTTACGGCTGGGGTAGTGGCCTTGGTCAAATATCGAGGGCTAGCGCGGCTTTACATCGGCGTGGGGTGCCTGCTTCTGGCGGAGCGTGAGCTTGAGGCGGATATTTACGCCGAAGGCTCTGTGCCATTCGGGGTGCTAAGCGGCTTGGACGGTCTGCTGGACATGACGCTCGTGCGTGTCGCCCTGGCGGTCGTCGTGCTGGGGGGTGTGCTTTGGCACGGCATTCCCAACGCGTGGCGGGCGGTCAGAGTTCAGGCGCCGTTCCTTGCGATCTTTGTGCTTGCCGGGGTGGCCGCAGTTGTGGCGCAGGGGCTCGAAGAAATCTCGGGCCTGTATGAGGCCACGATGTCCTCGGTTATGAAGATACGGCTGTTTGTTCTGGAAGAAACGCTCGAGATGTATTTTTCGATTGGCATTCTGGCGTCGGTTCTGATCGGATGGCCGAAAGAACCGACTGACGAGAGCTTGCATGACCCAGACAGCGCACGCGGCGAGCACCCGCGCTGAAATCCGTTTACCTACGCAGGAATTGCGCGACGATATTCCGTTCTATACCAAGGTTTTGGGGATGCAGATGGATATGATCTATCCTGCTGACGATCCTCGAACTGCCGTTTTTTCCGGCCATGGCCTAAGGGTGCGGATCGAGAAGGATGCGCCCGAAACCCCCGGCACCTTACGCATTCTGACTGAAAACCCCGAGGGGTTTGCCAATGGCGACCGGGTTCTGGTTGCACCGAATGGCACGCGTATAGAAATCGAAGATCTCGATCCCCCTCTGGTGATGCCCGAAACGGTGCATTCCTTTGTCGTGCGCAGGCTCAAGGACCAAGCACCGTGGATCATCGGGAGGGCCGGGATGCAATATCGCGATCTGGTGCCGGATCGTTTGGGCGGGTCGATCATTGCAAGTCATATTCGCATCCCTGATGGTGGTCCCGTGCCGGATATGGTGCATTTCCATAAGGTCGGGTTCCAGCTGATCTTCTGCATCCATGGCTGGGTCGATGTCGTCTACGAGGATCAGGGCGACAAATTGCGTCTGACCGCCGGGGATTGCTTTATCCAACCGCCGGAAATCCGCCACCGCGTGCTGGAAGCCTCGGACAATGTACAGGTGATCGAGATCGGCGTTCCGGCCGAGCATGTCACCGAAATAGATCACGAGATGGAACTGCCGACGCCGCATTTGCGTCCCGATCGGGAATGGCAGGGGCAGCGTTTTGTCTACAATCAGGCAAAAGATGCGGATTGGGTGCCGTTCCGGCTGCCGGGTTATATCTGCCGCGACACTACGATTGCCGAGAACACCAAGGGCGTTGCCGGTGTTCAGGTCGTCCGGCGCGGGCAGGGCGAGCCGGTCTGGGCCAGCCACGACACCGACATCCATTTCACCTTCGTCATGAACGGAGAGGTCACTCTGGAGGGCGAAGGCCGTGACCCCTATCAACTGGAGCAAGGGGATGCCTTTGTGATACCACCGGGTATGCGTACACGCTTGTCGCAGCCCTCTGACGATGTGGAACTGCTCGAGGTGACGTTGCCGGGGGTGTTCAAGACGGTTCTGGAATAAATGCGCGGTGGGGCTTCTAATCGCCCCTCGTTTTCCGATAGGGTCTGAATTTCTGACCAACTGATCAAAAATGGGGAATCGCCATGTCGCTTAAAGATGCCGCCTTGAAGGTCCGCGAAAACGCCCATGCGCCTTATTCGAACTTCAAGGTGGGCGCGGCGATCTTGTCGGGATCAGGGACGCTCTATGTTGGATGCAACGTAGAAAACGTGGCCTATCCCGAAGGCACCTGTGCCGAGGCGGGCGCAATTGCCGCCATGGTCGCCTCAGGCGAGACCGAGCTGGCCGAGGTCTATGTCGTCGCCCAAAGCCCGCAGCCCGTGCCGCCTTGTGGTGGCTGCCGTCAGAAACTGGCCGAGTTCGGCGCGCGGGATGTAAAGGTCACCTTGGCGACAACCGACGGCGCCGAGTTGGAAACCACGATCGGACAGCTTTTGCCCGGCGCATTTGACGCCTCGCATATGCAGGACAGCTGATCGCATGGATGCCCGTTCGATCATCGTGAAATTGCGCCGAAGCGAAGTACCCACCGGGCCAGAGCTTACGTGGTTTGCCCAAGGTCTGGCCGATGGCAGCGTCAGTGACGCGCAGGCTGGGGCCTTTGCGATGGCCGTCTGCATGGGCGGGCTGGGCGCGCAGGGCCGTGCCGACCTGACCGTGGCGATGCGAGACAGTGGTGACGTGTTGCGCTGGGATCTGGATGGCCCGGTGATCGATAAACACTCTACGGGCGGTGTGGGCGATTGCGTCAGCCTGATTCTGGCTCCGGCTCTGGCCGAATGTGGGGCTTATGTGCCCATGATCTCGGGCCGTGGGCTGGGCCACACGGGGGGTACGCTGGACAAGCTTGAGGCGATTCCGGGCGTCACCACTCAGATCGGGCAAGAGCGTCTGGCGCAGGTATTGCGCGACACAGGGGCCGCTATTGTCGGCGCGACGGGGCAGATCGCGCCTGCGGACAAACGGCTTTATGCGGTTCGGGATGTGACGGCGACGGTGGAAAGCCTCGATCTGATCACGGCCTCGATCCTGTCCAAGAAACTGGCGGCGAGTCCTGATGCACTTGTGCTGGATGTCAAAACCGGCAGCGGTGCGTTCATGAAAACCATTGAAGACGCGCGCGAATTGGCTCAGGCGCTGACCGCGACTGCGAACGCCGCCGGATGCCGAACCTCGGCCGTTATTACCGATATGAACCAACCTCTGGCCTCGGCGCTGGGCAACGCCTTGGAGGTGGCCGAGGTCATGAAGGTTCTGACCGAAGGAGGAGCGTCTCCTCTGGCCGAAATCTCTGCCGAGTTGGGCGGGGTGTTGCTGGCGGATGCAGGTATCTCTGAAACAGTAGATCAGGGCCGCGCCAAAATCGCCGAGATCATTCGGGATGGCCGCGCTGCAGAACGGTTTGGCCGCATGATGGCCGCGGTTGGAGGCCCTGTGCAATTTGTTGAGACGTGGTCGCGGTTCCTGCCCGAAGCCAGTGTGATCACCGAGGTGGCAGCTCCGTGTGATGGATACATCACCGCCATTGACGGCGAAGCTTTGGGGCTGGCCGTGGTAGCGCTTGGCGGAGGGCGTCAGGTGGAAAGCGATGTGATCGACCCGGCGGTGGGTTTGTCAAACATGGTACGGCTGGGCGAGTGGGTCACAAAAGGCGCGCCTTTGGCAGCCGTTCACGCAGCACGCGAGGACGCGGCGGCTCAGGCGTCCCAGAGCGTATTGGCGGCGATCACGATCGTAGATACTCCGGTTGCCGTGCCCGATCTGGTGCATGAGAGGATCACGGCATGAGCCGCGCCTTTCTCGTCGTGATGGACTCGGTCGGTATCGGCGGGGCACCTGATGCGGGCGCGTTCTTCAACGGGGAGGTGCCTGACACCGGGGCCAACACACTGGCCCATATCGCTCAAGCCTGCGCCGAGGGGCGGGCTGAGGACGGGCGCAGCGGCCCGCTTGCAGTGCCTCATCTGGATGCGCTGGGTCTGGGTGCTGCGACGCGACTAGCCTCGGGCGACACAACGCCGGGGTTGGCGGCTCAACCGACTGGCCTGTGGGGATGCGCGCGCGAACTGTCGCCGGGCAAGGATACGCCCTCGGGCCATTGGGAACTGGCGGGGCTGCCCGTGCCGTGGGATTGGCATTATTTTCCCGACAAACAGCCTGCGTTTCCTCCCGATCTGAGCCAAGCAGCAGCGCAAGCTGCAGGAACCGAAAGTATTCTGGGCAATTGCCACGCATCTGGAACAGCCATCATTGCCGAACTGGGGGTCGAGCATATGCGCACCGGCTGGCCGATCTGCTACACGTCCGCTGACAGCGTGTTCCAGATCGCCGCGCATGAGGAAAGCTTTGGCCTCGATAACCTGCTTGCGATGTGCCGAACGCTTGCGCCGCGTCTGCATGAGATGAAGGTGGGCCGTGTAATCGCGCGCCCGTTTCTCGGATCGCCCGAAGAGGGGTTCACCCGCACAACGAACCGCAAAGACTTTGCCATCTTGCCGCCCGCGCCGGTGCTGACGAACTGGGTTCAGAACGCAGGCCGCCGCGTGCACGCCGTTGGCAAGATCGGAGACATTTTTTCGATGCAGGGCATCGACACGCTGCGCAAAGGCTCCGATGCCGAATTGATGGTGCACCTGTCCGACCTGGTGGATGAGGCCGAGGATGGCAGCCTGAGTTTTGCCAATTTCGTCGAATTCGACAGCCTCTACGGTCATCGTCGCGATATCAGCGGCTATGCCCGTGCGCTGGAATGGTTTGATCGGGAAATCGGAGCCATCCTACCAAAATTGCGCCCGGATGACATGCTGGTGTTGACGGCGGATCACGGCAATGACCCCAGTTGGAACGGCACCGACCACACCCGTGAACAGGTGCCGGTCTTGGTGGTCGGGAAAGGTTCAGGCCAGCTCGGTCAGATCCATTTCGCCGATGTTGCCGCCAGCATCGCCAATCACCTGAACGTACCGGCGCAAGGGCCGGGAAAGAGCTTTCTATGAGTGTCGCAGACCTTCCGAAGATCGAATTGCACCTACACCATGAGGGCGCCGCACCGCCCGCATTCATCCGGCAATTGGCGCATGAAAAACGCATCGATCTGAGCGGTATCTTCAAGCCCGATGGCAGCTACGACTTCCGCGACTTCTCCCATTTCCTCAGCGTCTACGAGGCCGCGTGTGAGGTCCTCAAATCGCCCGAGGATTTTCGCCGTCTCACCTTGGCGATCCTTGAGGAAAGCGCCGCCAATGGCGTTGTGTATTCCGAGACCTTCCTCAGCCCCGATTTCTGCGGCGGTGGCGATCTGCACGCGTGGCGCGACTATCTGAACGCCATTCAAGATGCCGCCGATCAGGCCGAGCGCAAGTTCGACATCACTCTGCGCGGCGTGGTCACCTGTGTCCGCCATTTCGGCCCGGATCAGGCCAAGATCAGCGCCCGGTGCGCTGCGGAAACCGCAGGCGATTGGATCACCGGTTTCGGCATGGGCGGAAACGAATCCATCGGCACCCAAGGCGACTTCAAATGGGCTTTCGATTGCGCCCGCGAGGCCGGTTTGCGCCTGACCACCCATGCAGGTGAGTTTGGCGGTCCAGAAAGCGTGCGCGACGCGGTTCGTGACTTGGGTGTTGAACGTCTCGGCCACGGCGTTCGCGCCATTGAAGACCCGGATCTGGTGCATGAACTGGTCGATCGGGATGTCACGCTTGAGGTCTGCCCGGGATCAAACGTGGTTCTGGGACTCTACCCCGATTTCGCAGCGCATCCGATTGCGCGGTTGCGCGACGCAGGGGCGAAAGTCACCGTTTCAACGGATGACCCGCCATTTTTCCATACCACAATGCGGCGTGAATATGAGATGTTGCAGGCAGCCTTTGATTGGGGCGCCGAAGACTTCGCAGCCCTAAATGAAACGGCCCTGAACGCCGCCTTTTGCGATGAAGACACCCGTGCGCGGGTCAAGAAAAGACTGGAGAACACATGAGCGAACACCTGACCGTCGTTGACCACCCGCTGGTGCAGCACAAATTGACGCTCATGCGGGACAAGGGGACCTCGACCGCTGAGTTTCGTCAGTTGCTGCGGGAAATCACGCTGTTGCTGGCTTATGAGGTGACCCGCGAGCTTAAGCTGACCACCCGCCATATCGAAACACCGATGGAGGAGATGGACGCGCCCATTCTGGCTGGCAAGAAGCTGGCCCTCGTCTCGATTCTGCGCGCCGGGAACGGGATGTTGGACGGGGTGCTGGAACTGATCCCTTCAGCCCGCGTGGGGTTTGTCGGGCTTTACCGCGACGAAGAGACGCTGAAGCCCGTTCAGTACTACTTCAAAGCACCGGAGGGCCTGAAAGACCGGTTGGTCATCGCCGTGGACCCGATGTTGGCCACCGGCAACAGCTCGGCCGCAGCGATTGATCTGCTGAAAGAGGCAGGCGCGACCGAGATCTTGTTCCTCTGCCTGCTGGCGGCACCAGAAGGGGTTGCCCGCATGAAAGAGGCCCATCCGGACGTGCATATCGTTACTGCCGCGCTGGATCGTGAGCTGAACTCGAAGGGCTATATCATGCCCGGTCTCGGCGATGCCGGAGACCGTATGTTCGGCACGAAATAAGCCGGATCACTCGCTGCAGATGTTTTGAAGCTGGACCCAATCGCGGTCCGGCAACACCTGTTCCAGCGTGCGTCCGGCCATTGGGTCGGCCTCGATCAGGCCCAGAACCGTTTCCCCGGTCACATCCCGCGCATAGGCATATGGGGTCGAGGGCAGGGCGGCCTGTGCAAAAACCGACAGCAGTGCTTCATCTGTCAGAGACGGACGAGGTTCCGTCAGGACTTGCTCGGTATAGCTGTCGACGATTTCGGGAGTCAGGCCCCCGGTCGTCAGTAGGCGAAAGGCCGATGAGGCGCCGGTTCGGTCCAGAACATCATCCAACGGGTCTTGTGCCGCAATACGGGCGCGCTCAGCGATGACATAGCCAGCGGCCACGGCGGGGTCTTCATGATCTTCGACCAGGGCCCGGTTCAACAAGACCGTCCCGCCCGGCAGGCTGAGGCTGTCCTGCACTCCGGCGGGCAGGATGATGATCTGCCGCACGCCCGTGCGCTTGGCCAGACGATCCAAGGAGGCCTGTGCATCGCGTGAGGCGCAGGCTCGTCCCGAAACCCGCTCGATTCGTTTCAGAATCTCGTCGCCGATGTCCTGCCGTTTGACCTCGGGCACGACCGAGACCACGTGGTTTTGCAGCGCCCCCGGCAACCACAACAGCAACACGGCCAAAACCGCGGCGACGACGCCTGCAACGCTGACCCAGCGCAACCGGCCGGGATGCGGGCGCGAGCGGTCGATGGCGCGTTGCAGCCGGTCGATAGCCTCGAGCATCGTCTTTTCGCTTTCGGCCAGTTCCAGCGTTTCGTCCGGATCGCCGTCTGGGTTGAAAATCGCAGGAAAACTGCCCGGATTCTGCCGCTCCAACGCGGCCAGAGACCAGTGCGTCAGCGCCCGGTCGTTGAAATCCGAGATCGTCAGGGTCGCCTCACCGATTGAGACCACAACCTCGCGCCGCTGTTCATCGGGCGAGGAGCGCCACAGACCGGTGGCTTCGATCCGCTGGTACTGTTTCAGGGCCGTCATCTGGATTGGGCTGCTCGTGTTTTTCTTTTGCCAAAGCATAGCATGTGGAAATCGCAGGGCGCAAACCTGTTGCGCAGGCTTTCAGAAATATGCTGGATGGCACAAGCGCTGTTGCGCGCATCTAACCCGAGGCAGGACATGCAGCCAGGCAAAGAAACGCTCCCCTTTTTGGCCTCGGTGCTGATGGTCTCGGCAATGGCCATTCTTGGTGTGATCGACAACGTGGTGATCCTGCTGGCCGAAACCATCGGGCTGTGGCAGTTCCATCTTAGCCGTGCTGTTTTGATGTTGCCTCTGATCATCGGACTGTCCCTGTTGGGGTTGGGAAGTCTGAGGCCAAAACGGCTGCGATTTGTCTTGCTGCGCAGCGTTCTGATCGCGACGGGCATGCTGTTCTATTTCGCCTCACTCGCCTTGATGCCGATTGCTCAGGCTCTGGCGGGCTTGTTCACCTCGCCGATGTTCGTGCTGCTGATCTCGGCATTGGGTCTAAAGCAAGTCATCGGGCCATGGCGCATCGGCGCGGTCCTGCTGGGGTTCGTGGGCATCCTGTGCGTGTTGCAACCCAACCCGACCGAGTTCGATGTGAGGACCTTTTTGCCGGTTGTCGGAGGGTTCTTCTACGCGCTCAGCGTGATTGTCACGCGGACCTATTGCTCGGACGAAAGCACAGTCGCTCTACTGGCCAACAACATGCTTGTTCTGGGCGTTGCCGGGGCCATCGGCTTGATCGTTTTCACGGCCTTTCCCGCATCCGGACCCGACGGTCCCGAAGGCTTTGTGACCCGTGGTTTGGTCTTCGATATGCGCGCTGCCTTGCCATGGGTCGCGGTGCAGGCCGTCGGGTCCACCGTGGCCGTTTTCATGATGATCAAGGCCTATCAGGTCGGGGAACCCTCATTCGTTGCAGTGTTCGAATATTCGATCATGATCTTCGGCCCTCTATTCGCCTGGGTCGCCCTTGGACAGACGATCGGAATGATGCAGATCTTTGGCATTGGTCTGATCGCAACAGCCGGCGCAGTTCTGGGCTGGAGAGCCAGGCGCGCGGCCCCAGAGCAGGAGGTTGCATGATCATCTCTCGCGGTCGCCGCTACGTGTTTGTGCATATACCCAAGACGGGGGGAACCTCGCTGGCCTTGGCGCTGGAGCAGCGGGCCATGAAGGATGACATCCTGTTGGGAGACACGCCCAAGGCCCTGAAACGGCGGCGGCGCGCCAAGGAACTGACCGCGCGGGGAAGGCTGCACAAACACGCGACGCTTGCGGATATCGACGGGGTGTTGCCGGACGGTGAGCTTAAGGCAATGTTTGCCTTCACGCTGGTTCGCAACCCGTGGGATCGCATGGTCAGCTACTATCACTGGCTACGTTCTCAGAGCTTTGCTCATGAGGCCGTCACCCTGTCGCAGCAATTGGCGTTCGAGCCTTTTGTCTTGCACCCAACCATTCGTCGTTCTTTTCAGGACCATCCGGCGCGGCGCTACATGACCCGCGCGGATGGGGGTGAACAGTGCCAACTGTTCATACGGTTGGAACAGTTCGAACAGGACGCGCAGCCTCTGTTTCGCCATCTGGGGTTTGAGGTGGAATTGCCCCATATCAACCCCTCGGACCGGCAGGCGGATTTTCGGGCGTACTATTCCGACAGATCTGCCCAATCCGTGGCAGAAGCCTGCGCAGAAGACATCCAGAGATTCGGCTACGCTTTTGACGCAACGTCCGGCTCATAGTTTCCGATTGGTCGATAAACCCACTTCTGCACTGCTTTCTGTTGCGGGAAACCCCTCGTTTTAGCCCAAATTTGGCGTAAATACGGCCAAACTAAGACGGAAAGCCGCTGCGCCTGCTATCTCTTGAGATGTGAGTATTTGTGCCAAAAGGGGGTTCGGCACGTGTTGGAAGTAGTGAGTTTTTCGGATGTTTCCGAGTATCATGACGATGCGGATCTGCCAGTTGCGCTGGACGCAGTGTCATCGCGCAGAGGAGGGTTCCTGCACGGAACCAAAATCGCGACCACCAGTGGATGGAAGCTGATCGAACGTATCGCCGCTGGCGATCTGGTTCGAACGCTGGATCACGGTTTCAAGGAGGTCCACAGGGTCTCGACCAGTTGGGTCAATATCCCGGCAGGTGAGAGGCGGTCGGCCCATCTACCCATCTTTGTGCCTGCGCGGGCGGCCTATAACGGGCGCGCGGTTTGGTTGATGCCGGAACAGGGCGTCGCGCTGGATCGCGGCAAACTGGACCTGACGGATCAAGGTGTTTCTGTTTTGCCTGCGCGGGTTCTGGACGGCGCCTGTCGGTTATCATCGCAATCTCCGGGATCGTCGTTCGAGGTCACAACACTGTTCTTCGATCAGGACGAGGTGATCTATATCGAAGGTGGTTTGCAAGCCTATTGTCCTTCAGGGCGCTTCAGCCGCACGTCAGGTCAGGCAAAAGAGTATGCGGTGGCCGACGAAGACGCTGCGACTGCGTTGGTCGGTGCGCTTGCTGCAAGTGGTGAGATTTCGGCACTGGCGAACCCATTGGGCGCTTTGCCTGCTCCGATCCCGACGGATCCGATTTTCCCGATCCGCCCAGCGGCGGGTATTCGTAGGCCCGGACGGCCGGGTCGACCAAATGCGCCGGTTCTGTTTCTCCGGCCTGAATGGCAAACCGCTCCGGCTGTTCAGTAAGGAAGACGCAGGCGCAATGGGAGTTGCGCCTGCGTCGTTGTTTTAAGCGGCTTTGGCGTCCGGGTTGAACCGGCCGTAGAAGCTTTGACCTTTTTCAGCCATTTCACGCAGCAGGGGCGGGCAGGCGAAACGCGCGCCATAGGCCTCGGCCAGTTGATCGCAACGCTCGGCCGCGTAGGGCGTGCCGATGATGTCCAGCCAGCTGAGCGGACCACCGGACCAAGGCGCAAAGCCCCAACCCAAAATCGCGCCCACGTCACCTTCACGGATGTCTTCCAGAACGCCTTCTTCCAGCGCACGGACCGCTTCCAGAACCTGTGCGAACATCAGACGTTCCTGCACCTCGATCAGGTCTGGCTGCGTCTCGGCCAAGGGGTACTTGTCCTGCAGACCCTTCCAATATTCGACGCGCTTGCCCTTTTCGTCATAGTCGAAGAAGCCGGCATTGGCCTTGCGACCCAGACGGCCCTGTTCCTCCATCCAGAAGATCAGATCGTCCGAGGGGCTTTCGGGATAGGCATTGCCCATCGCCGCCTTGGTTGCACGTGCAATCTTGGCACCCAGATCAATCGAGGTTTCATCGGTCAGCTGGATCGGTCCGACCGGGAAGCCCAACTGACGCGCCGCGTTGTCGATCAGGATCGGGCTGACGCCCTCGGTGATCATGCGCGCACCTTCGTTGATATAAGGGATGATGCAGCGGTTGGCGTAGAAGAAGCGTGCATCGTTGACCACAATCGGTGTCTTCCGGATCTGGCGCACATAGTCCAGAGCCTTGGCGACGGCGCGATCACCGGTTTCCTTGCCCTTGATGATCTCGACCAGGAACATCTTCTCAACCGGTGAGAAGAAGTGGATGCCGATGAACTGCTCGGGCCGGATGGAGGCTTTGGCCAGATCGGTGATCGGCAGGGTCGAGGTGTTCGAGGCAAAGATGCAGTCCTCGGGGATGATCGCCTCGACCTTTTTGGTCATATCGGCCTTGACGCCCGGGTCTTCGAACACGGCCTCGATAATCAGATCGCAGCCTTTCAGATGCTCCAGATCGGGGGTGGCGGTGATCTGCGCCAACAGGGCCTCTTTTTTCTCAGCCGTGGCTTTGCCGCGCTTGATGCCCTTGTCCATGTAGCTTTCGGAGTAAGCCTTGCCCTTGTCAGCGGCAGCCTGATCACGGTCGATCAGAACAACCTCCATCCCGGCCTGCGCCGAGACCAGAGCGATACCGGCACCCATCATGCCAGCGCCCAGAACGCCGACCTTTTTAACGCGCTGATCGGCCACATCTTTGGGGCGAACCGCGCCTTTCTCCAAGGCTTCCTTGTTCAGGAACAGCGACCGGATCATGGCCGACGACGAGGGATTCATCAGGACGTTTGTGAACCAACGCGCCTCGATCTTCAGGGCGGTGTCGAAGTCGACCAGCGCACCCTCGTAGATCGAGCTCAGCAGAGCCTTGGCCGCCGGGAAGGCGCCTTGTGTCTTTCCGTTCACCATCGCGTTGGCACCAACGAAAGTCATGAAGCCAGCAGGGTGGTAGGGCGCGCCGCCCGGCATTTTGTAGCCCTTGGCGTCCCAAGGCTTGACCAGATCGGCGTCCTTGGCGTTCAGAACCCATTCCTTGGCTGCTGCGACCGGATCGTCCGAAACATCGTCGATCAGCTGTGCGCCCTTGGCTTTCTTCGGGTCCATCATCTTGCCTTCCAGCAGGACCGGAGCGGCTGCCATCGCACCAACCATACGGCTATAGCGCATGGTGCCGCCACCGCCGGGGAAGATGCCCAGCAGAATCTCGGGTAGGCCGATCTTGGCTTTGGCGTTTGAGGTCATGACACGGTGATGACAGGCCAGTGCGATCTCGGTCCCGATACCGGCGCAGGTGCCGTTGATGGCACAGGCGATCGGTTTGCCGCCTTTCTTGGTCTTGGGGTCCATGCCCGCCAGTTCCATCTTGCGCAGGATGTGGTGGCCGCCCATGACGAAGTCGAACAGCGCCTGCGCCGGTTCGTCGCCGGCCTCCTGACGGATGGTGGCGAGGGTATTCAGGTCCATGCCACCCGCGAAGGAGCCTTCTTTGCCCGAGGTGATCACGATCCCTTTGATCTCATCATCGTTCAGGGCCTGATCGATCAACTGGCTGACCTCCTGAAAGGCCTCGCGGGTCAGAACGTTCATGGATTTGCCCTGGGCGTCCCAGGTCACAAAGGCGACGCCGTCTGCGTCTTTGGTCAGAGTGAAATCAGTCATTGTCATCTCCAATCTGGTCAGCCGTCAGTGGGCTGCCGTCTTTCCGGGTGAAAGAGAATCCGTTCTCATCGTCCTTCACCATCATGTCTATGTCGCTGTAGTAGCCGGTCTCGGTCGGGGTCCGTGTGCCCACCACCAGAAAGGTCGCGGGCGCATCTGTCTTGTTCACAAGGTGATGGCCGTTGGCCTCACCGGCTGGCCAAGCGGCGCAGTCGCCGGGCAGCATCTCATGCTCACCATCGTCATCGATCAGCACGCATTTGCCGCTGAGCATAATGGCAAACTCGTCCTGCTCCATGTGGTAATGGCGCAGCGAGGACAAAGCCTGCGGTTCCAGCCGTACGATGTTAACCCCGAACTGGGTCAGCCCGCCTGCATCTCCGACGCCCTGGTTGAAACGGCCTCCGACCGCCTCGGCCAGTTTGCCGGGATAAGACGAGCCACCCTTGAACGGGATCTGAGAGAGATCCAGCTTGGGCATCAGACCCGCTCGATAATGGTTGCCGCACCCATGCCGGACGCAATGCAGAGCGTTGCCAGACCGGTTTCCTTGTCTTGACGCTCAAGCTCATCCAGCAGCGTGCCGATGATCATGGCACCGGTTGCACCCAGCGGGTGACCCATTGCGATCGAGCCGCCGTTGACGTTTACCAGCGCCGGATCGACGTCGAACGCCTGCTGGAAGCGCAACACGACCGAGGCGAAGGCTTCGTTCACTTCGAACAGGTCCAGATCGCTGATTTTCATGCCGTTGTCGGCAAGGATTTTCTCGGTTACCGGAACCGGGCCGGTCAGCATGATGGTCGGGTCGGTGCCGATCTTCGCGGTTGCCTTGATACGGGCGCGCGGCTTGAGGCCGTATTTCTCACCGAATTCCTTGTTGCCGATCAGAACAGCGGCCGAGCCGTCCACGATGCCCGAGCTGTTGCCCGCGTGGTGGATGTGGTTGATCCGCTCCAGATGCGGGTATTTCAGCATCGCGACTTTGTCGAAGCCGGGCATTTGCTCACCCATCATCTGGAAGGACGGGTTTAACGCGCCGAGGCTCTGCATGTCAGTGCCGGGGCGCATATATTCGTCGCGATCCAGAATGGTCAGGCCGTTTTGGTCTTTGATGGTGATGACCGACTTCTCGAACCGGTTGTCTTCCCAAGCCTCTGCCGCGCGTTTTTGAGACTCTACGGCCAGTGCGTCGGCGTCGTCACGGCTGAACCCATACTCGGTCGCGATGATGTCGGCCGAGATACCCTGCGGTACAAAGTAGGTGTCCATTGCCAGCGTCGGGTCTACGGCAATCGCGGCACCGTCGCTGCCCATGGCCACGCGGCCCATCATCTCAACACCACCAGCGATATAGGCGTCGCCCGCGCCGCCTTTAACCTGGTTCGCGGCCAGGTTCACGGCTTCCATGCCCGAGGCGCAGAAGCGGTTGATCGCAAGACCGGGGATCGACTGGTCGAGGTCAGAGGCCAGAACCGCCGAGCGCGCCAGACAGCCGCCTTGCTCCATGACTTGGGTGACGTTGCCCCAGATCACATCCTCAACGGCGTGGCCTTCGAGGTTGTTGCGTTCCTTGATCGCGTTCAGGGTCAAGGCGGACAGGCGCACCGAGGTTACCTCGTGCAGGCTGCCATCCTTACGGCCCTTGCCGCGCGGAGTGCGCAGGGCGTCATAAATGTAAGCTTCGGTCATGGGTCTTCTCCTTAAGCTCGATCCGACGGGTTGCCGGGCATCAGGTCATAGGGGTGTTTCCAGCCGGGCTGCTCGGATAGGCGAGTCAGCCAGGCGTCGATGTTGGGCCAGTCGGCGCGGTCAAAGCCGAATGGTTCGGGATAGTAGAGGTAGCCGCAACAGCTGAGATCGGCGTTTGTCACGCCGTCCCCAACGATCCAGTCGCGGCCCTCAAGGTGGTTGTTCAGAACATCGTAGGCCGCTTTCAGACGGCCTTGGTTGAAGGCAATCACATCGGCATTGCGGTGTTCTTCTGGCAGGAAGTTCATCAGAAACCGCGTCATGCCGGCCATCGAGCTGAGTTTGTGGTTGTCCCACAGCACCCAGCGAAAGATCTCGTAGTTCTCTTCCCGTGTCTTGCCGCCGAACTTGCCGGATTTCTCAGTGACATAAGCCTGAATCGCACCAGATTGGGAGGTTTTGAAATCACCGTCGATCAGGAAGGGCGCTTCGCCCATTACGTTGACGTCCGAGCGGAACTCGGCGCTGCGGGTGACGCCTTTGAAGAAATCGACAAAGACCGGCTCCCACTCGAGGCCCGACATTTCCAGCGCCAGAGCGGCCTTGTAAGAATTGCCGCTTTCACCGAAGCAGTGCAGTTTTATGGTCATGCGGTCGCCCCTCCCGTGGCGTTTTGTGCAACTTCCGCCCAAGCTTTTCGGCCTTGGTGCCTAGCGCTTGCGTGCCTCCAACTCGGAATTGAAGAGGCGCAAACGATGGGTCAGGTTGTCCTCATCAATGACGCTGTTGAAGTTCTCGAACAGAAAAGACAGCGCTTCACCTTCATCCAACCCGGCCTCGCGGGCGAAGCCGCGGAGTTTGCGATAGCCGTCCTCGGTCATGGCGACCGGGAAACGGCGGGTCAGGCGAAAGCGTTTCGGCATTCTGTCTCCTCCGAATAGTAGGGCCCGAGCTGTGATGCCCGAGCCCAGACTTTGATCAGAAGTTCGCCGCGTCCAGAACCATCACAGTGTCTGCGCCGGTCTGAATGCGGGAAAGATGCATCGCAGTCGCGGGCAGGCGGCGGGCCATATAGAACCGGCCGGTGTTGATCTTGGTCTCGTAGAACTCTTTGTCCGTGGCCCCACCGTCCAGCGCGTCTTGAGCGGCCTTGGCCATCTGCGCCCACATCAGGCCCAGGCAGACATGACCGAACATGTGCATGAAGTCATAAGACCCGGACAGAGCGTTATTCGGGTTCTTCATGCCTTCCTGCATGAAGTACATGCCAGCGGCCTGTAGATCCTTGGACGCCGCTTTCAGCGGTTCGATGAAGGCTTTGTCATAGGCTTCGTTCTGGCCTGCGTTTTCCTTGCAGAAGGTTTTGACCATTTCGAAGAACGCCATCACGTGCTTGCCGCCATCCTGCGCCAGTTTACGGCCCACAAGGTCAAGCGCCTGAACGCCGTTCGCGCCTTCGTAGATCATCGCGATACGGGCATCACGGGTGTATTGCGACATACCCCATTCTTCGATGTAGCCATGGCCGCCATAGACCTGCTGCGCCTGAACGGTCATGTCGTAGCCTTCGTCCGTCAGGAAGCCCTTGATGACCGGTGTCAGCAGTGAGATCAGCCCATCTGCGTCCTTGTCGCCCGAGCGGTGCGCCTTGTCGATCATTGTCGCGCCCCACAGGATGAACGCACGCGCGCCCTCGGTGAAGCTTTTCTGATCCATCAGGTTGCGGCGGATGTCGGGGTGAACGATCAGCGGATCGGCGGGGCCGTCCGGGTTCTTCACACCTGTTACGTCGCGGCCCTGCAGGCGGTCTTTGGCGTATTCAACAGCGTTCTGATATGCAGCTTCGGCCTGCGACAGGCCTTGCATGCCCACACCCAAACGCGCTTCGTTCATCATGGTGAACATGGCGCGCATGCCTTTGTGTTCGTCACCCAGCAGCCAACCGGTGGCCTCGTCATAGTTCATGACGCAGGTCGAGTTGCCGTGGATGCCCATCTTCTCTTCAATCTTGCCGACCGAAACACCGTTGCGCTCACCCGGGGTGCCATCTTCGTTCACGATGAACTTGGGCACGATGAACAGCGAAACGCCCTTAATGCCCTCGGGGCCGCCGGGGATTTTCGCCAAAACCAAATGGATGATGTTGTCGGCCATGTCGTGATCACCGGCCGAAATAAAGATCTTCTGGCCCGAGATTTTATAGCTGCCGTCGCCCTGAGGTTCCGCCTTGGTGCGCATCAGACCCAGATCGGTCCCGCAATGCGGCTCGGTCAGGTTCATGGTGCCGGTCCATTCACAGCTGATCATGTTCGGCAGGTATTTGTTCTTCTGCTCGTCCGAGCCGTGCGCCAGAATGGCCGAGGCCGCGCCGTGGGTCAGGCCCTGATACATAGTGAACGCCTGGTTCGCGCCCGAGAACATCTCGCCCACGGCCGTTCCAATCACGTAGGGCATGTTCTGGCCGCCATACTCTTCCGGCATGTCGAGGCCAGTCCAGCCGCCTTCTTTCATCTGCTCGAAGGCATCCTTGAAGCCTGTGGGTGTGTAAACGATACCGTTTTCCAAACGGCATCCTTCGGTGTCGCCGACAACATTCAGCGGGTGAAGAACATTGCTGGCAACCTTGCCAGCTTCTTCCAGAACGGCACCGGTGAACTCGGCCTCTAGTTCGTTGTAACCCGGAATGTCAGAGTCCGAGATTTTCAGGACATCATGCAGGATGAACTGAGTGTCTTTGGTTGGCGCGTTGTAGACGGGCATGTGAAGCTCCCTTAATTCATATGTCCGGAGGGCGGGGCGAAGTTATTCGGCCGCCTTCTTTTCCTGTTTCATCGAGGCGATAACTTTCTCGCCCCAGCGCAACTGCTCTTTCAGATCGTCGATGGCCTGTGTCAGCTCTTCACGGCGCGATTCCATATCGGCGAGACGCTCGCACGCGATTTCATAGGTGCGCGACATCTGGGTCACCTGCTGGTCGCCCACGTGATACAGGTCCAGAAGCTGGCGAATCTCCTCAAGGCTGAAGCCAAACCGCTTGCCGCGCAGAATCAGCTTCAGCCGCGCGCGGTCGCGTTTGGTGAACAGACGCTTCTGACCCTCGCGGATCGGAAACAGAAGTTCCTTCGCCTCGTAGAACCGCAAGGTGCGGGGCGTGACATCATAGGTCTCGCACATTTCACGGATGGTCATCAGATCTTCGGTCATTCGTCATACTCTCGTCACTGGCGTCGTCCGAATAGAGTTGCGCAGTTGCTGGACGCTTTACAACATGTAGGTGACGTTTACGTAATCCAGACGCTGCGTCATTTCTAAGTTGACGTAACTTCCAGTCGCGTAATGACGGGTTTTGCGAAATTTTCTTTCCCTAGGGGCAAGGGAAATTCGCCCTCAGACTGGTCCGAGGACGCGATTCCAAGGTGCTTTGATTGGTCTCATCAGAACCCAAACGGGCAGGGTGTTCTACTTGATGGACTTGGCCGTTTGGTCCCGAAGCTGTTTGAGGGCATCCATCGCCTCGTCCAGCTGGGCGCGCTGCTGACGCAGCTCTTCCATCTGGCGATCCGCCATTTCCACGAAGGTCGCCATCTGAGCTTCGTTGCCTTGATCTTCGTAGATCAACAGCCATTGGCGAATTTCTTCCAAAGGAAACCCGAATTTCCGGCCGCGCATGATCAGGGTCATGCGGGCGCATTCTCTGGGGCCATAGTACCGGGATCGCCCTTCACGATCGGGCTGCAAAAGCTCGATATATTCGTAGTAACGCAGAGTGCGCGGAGTCACGTCGAACTCGGCACACATCTCTTTGAATGACAAACGGTTGTCGGACATTCGGGGTCTCCTCGGCAGCAACCTAGGACGTCATGCGAACAAGCGCAACAGGTGGGCTTGCCCTTTGATCGGATGGCGGCTCATAAAGGGGCAAGACAACAGGATATGATCATGGTCGACAAAGCAAAGCTAGCCCGCCAGTTTATCGAAGCCATTCCGCATGCGCGCGCGATGGGCCTTCATCTTAGTCAGATCGGGGAAGGTGAGGCCGAGATAACAATGCCTTACAACGAGGATCTGATCGGAGATCCGCGCACGGGCGTGATCCACGGCGGCGCGATTTCAACCATCCTGGATACCTGCTGCGGGGCCGCAGTCATGAGCCACCCGTCTTCTCCGGGTGGAACAGCGACGATTGATCTGCGCATCGACTATATGCGCGCTGCCACGCCGGGGCAGAGCATCACTGCAAGGGCCAATTGCTATCACATCACCCGAAACGTCGCCTTCGTGCGCGCAACGGCGATGGATGACGATCTTGACCTGCCAGTAGCGACCGCCTCGGGGTCTTTCACGGTTGAGGGGAAGTAATATGGCCCGTTCCCGTCCCGAGCCCATGCAAGTGGTCAAACAACGGCGCGACGCCGCCTTGCGCGCATTGGTCGATGGCGTGCCCTATATCCGGTTCCTCAATATCAGTTTCGACCGGCGCGGGGATGAACTGACCGGCGTGCTGAACTTTGACGAGAAACTGATCGGGAACCCGTTTCTTCCAGCCCTTCATGGTGGCGTTACCGCGGCGTTTCTTGAGGTCACTGCAGTGATCACGCTGAGCTGGGAGCATATGTTCTCGGACATCGAAAGCGGCGAAATTGATGCCGAGGCCATTGTCACGGATGAATCGATCCGCTTTCCCAAAACTATCGACTTTACGGTCGACTATTTGCGTTCGGGTCTGCCGCGCGATGCCTATGCGCGCGCCTTTGTGAACCGGGCCGGACGGCGTTACGCCTCGGTTCGAGTTGAGGCCTGGCAAGACAACCATGCCAAGCTGTTTGCACAGGCGACGGGGCATTTCCTGATGCCGCAACAGCCCCGCGACAAGGGCTGAGAATGCAGGATGCCTCGGCACCCATAACTCACAAAAGGGTGCTGAAGATCGCGGTTCCCATTGTGTTGTCGAACGCGACTGTGCCGATCCTTGGTGCCGTGGATACAGGCGTTGTAGGGCAGATGGGGGCGGCTGCTCCGATCGGCGCGGTGGGCATGGGCGCGGTGATCCTGTCCGCGATCTACTGGATATTCGGCTTTCTTCGCATGGGTACCACGGGCCTCGCCGCGCAGGCGCGCGGGGCCGGAGAGACCGCCGAGATGCGCGCCTTGCTCATTCGCGGGTTGATGCTCGGGGGGGCGGCAGGCCTCGTGTTTATCCTTGCCCAGGTCGCGATCTTCAGTGGCGCGTTCTGGCTATCCCCGGCCAGCCCAGAAGTGGAAACACTTGCGCGCTCGTACCTTGAGATTCGGATCTGGGGAGCACCCGCGACCATTGCCCTATACGCGATCACAGGCTGGCTGATCGCTGTTGAGCGGACACGGGGAGTGTTCCTGCTGCAGATATGGATGAATGGTCTCAACATCGTGCTGGACCTGTGGTTCGTTCTTGGGCTGGGCTGGGGCGTAGAGGGTGTTGCGATTGCGACCCTGATCGCGGAGTGGACCGGATTGGCACTGGGTCTATGGCTGTGCCGGGACGGGTTTGCCGGGCAAATCTGGCGCGACTGGCCGCGTATTTTCGATGCCACGCGGCTGCGCCGGATGGTGCAGGTGAACGGAGACATCATGATCCGCTCGGTTCTGCTGACTGGCTCGTTCACAACCTTCCTTTTCGTGGGGTCAGATTTGGGAGACGTCAATCTGGCGGCCAATCAAGTGCTGCTTCAGTTCCTTGAAATCACCGCTTTTGCGCTGGACGGATTCGCCTTTTCCGCCGAGGCGCTGGTCGGAGGCGCGGTTGGCGCAAGGGACCGATACCAAGTACGGCGCGCCTCGGTCATGGCGTCTCAGTGGGGTGTCGGTGGCGCGGTGCTTCTCAGCGCTGTTTTCTTCTTTGCGGGTCCGGCGCTGATTGATCTGATGTCCACCTCTCCCGAAGTGCGCGAGGCGGGCCGCACTTTCCTGTTCTGGGCGGCTTTGGCTCCGATCATCGGGGTCGCAAGCTGGATGTTCGACGGTATCTACATCGGAGCCACATGGACCCGCGACATGCGCAATGCGATGTTGCAATCGGTGGCGATCTATGTGGTCGCTTTGTTCATTCTGGTGCCCGCGTTCGGCAACCATGGCCTGTGGGCCGCGCTGATGGTTCTGAACCTTGCGCGCGGCGTGACGATGGGCTGGCGCTATCCGAAGCTTGAAGCTCAGGTGGCTTAGAGCAGGGCGAGTAGATTTTCAGGCGGGCGGCCAATTGCTGCTTTACCGCCCGAGATGGCCAGAGGACGTTCGATCAGGATCGGGTTGTCCGCCATGGCTTGGATCAGCTCCGCATCCGGCGCGTCCTTTGACAGGCCCAGCTCCTTGAACCGTTTCTCGCCCGTGCGCATCATCTTGATGGCTGGCAGGTCCAGCAGAGATTGCGCAACGCGCAATTCGTCGACCGAGGGAGCGTTCTCAAGGTATTTCCGAACCTCGATCTCTGCACCGCGCTCCTCTAGCAAAGCCAATCCCATGCGGGATTTTGAACAACGCGGGTTGTGCCAATATTCGATCACAGCCAATCCTCTCGCTTGCTGCCCACAGCCTGAGCCACGGTGTCAAACCCATCGCGGGCCAAAAGGTCATCCAGACCCTGCGCAATATCGGCGGCCAAGGACAGGCCGCCATAGACCATCGCGGTGTAAAACTGCACTGCCGACGCGCCTGCGCAGATCTTGGCGTAGGCCTGCTCCGCCGAGCTGACGCCGCCCACACCGATCAGAGGGATTTTGCCATCGGTCAGCTTACTCAATCGGGCCAGAACGCGGGTAGACTTCTCAAACAGAGGGGCACCGGACAGGCCGCCTTTTTCGTCCTTGTGCGGGCTGCGCAGCCCATCGCGCGACAGGGTCGTGTTGGTGGCGATGACCGCATCCACACCCGTTTCCGAGGCCACTTCGGCGATGTCCTGCAATTCATCCTCGGTCAGGTCAGGCGCGATTTTCAGGAAAATGGGCAGAGGGCGCGGCAGTGCATCGCGCGTCTCGATCACACCACTCAACAAAGCGCCAAGGGCCGCCTTGCCCTGAAGATCGCGCAGTTTTTCGGTGTTTGGGGAGGAGACATTGACCGTCGCGAAATCTAGATGCGCGGCGCAATGGGCCAGCACTTTGGCAAAGTCGCCGGGCCTGTCATCGCTATCCTTGTTGGCACCGAGGTTCAGGCCGATCACCGCATCCTTAGGACGGTTGGCCAACCGTTCGGCCATCACTTCCATACCTTCATTGTTGAAGCCAAAGCGGTTGATGGCGGCTTTGTCCTCGGTCAGGCGGAACAGGCGGGGTTTCGGGTTGCCGGGTTGCGGGCGCGGGGTCACCGCTCCGACCTCGATGAACCCAAACCCTGCGCGGGAAAGAGGGGCCAGAACCTCTCCGTTCTTGTCGAACCCGGCGGCGAGGCCTACGGGGTTGGGCAGGCGCAGCCCTGCGAGTTCGGTCTGTAGACGCGATGACGTCACCGGTCCGGGCGTTGGGGCCAGGCCGGCCTGCAAGGCCTTGATCGACAGACCATGGGCCGCTTCAGGGTCCATACGGTGCAGGGCGGCGAGGCCCAGTTTCTCGGTCAGTTTCATCCGAAAGACGCGCCTCCTTGCGCGGTGCCGCAGCGGATCAGGCGGGAGGTTGCGACAGCGGCCTGACGGTGAACCACCGCAGACCGGTAAACCGGGTCTGTTACCATTTCAAGAAACGCATGGGCTGTAGGATATCGGGCGATGAACACTTCATCCCAAACCTCGTCCTGCGGTCCGATCAATGTGGTCTGAAACGCCCCACGCCACAGGATTGACGCACCGATTCTGGCGATGATTGGGGCGGTTTCAGTCCCGTAGTGGCGATAGGCTTCGGCGCCTGTCAGACCCTGATCCGCCAAGGCGTGGCCCACCGGATAGTTGGCCTTGGCGCGAAACCTGACAAGGTTCAGCATCTCGATAGGTTGATCCCGATCCAACACCTTGAAGGCTTCGAACTGTTCTCGGTAGGGATCAATATAGGCCGTCATACCATCTCGCTCGGGAATTGGTGGGTTTGGCCATCGAAGGGCAGGGGGCGGGACCAAACCACATCGCTGAGCCGGATTTGGCGGTAGAGATGCGGAAACAAGGCCCCACCGCGTGACACTTCCCATTTCAAGTCGTCGCCCATGGCGTCAGCGTTACAGCCAAGCAGTGTCAGACCTTCAACCCCAGCAAAGTGTTTGGCAGCGGTTTCCGCCGCCTGTTCGGCTGTCGAAAAGTGGACGAACCCGTCAACGATATCAATTGGCGCGCCATCAGTTGCGCCATTTGCCTGCAACGCGGCCCATTCCTCGGCCCGGAATATCTTGTAGATCAGCATGAGGGTCTGATGCCCCGCATAGCCCGTGGAATCAAGCCGGATTTCCCCCTTTGACTCTTCCGCCGCATCAGCGCACGATCCCGAAAAACAATGACAGGGAGTTTCAACATGGTAAGCCGCCTTTTGACGTCGGTCGCGATCCTCGGCCTGAGTGCAGGCATCGCTGCTGCCGACTACAAGCTGACCATTCTGCACACCAACGACATTCACAGCCGGATCGAGTCGATCAACAAATACGATTCCACTTGCGATGCTGAAGATGAAGCCGAAGGGAAGTGTTTTGGCGGTGTGGCGCGTCTGAAAACAGCCGTTGACGCCAAGCGCGCCGAACTGGCGGATGAGAATGTACTTTTGCTGGATGCGGGCGATCCGTTTCAGGGCTCGTTGTTCTATACGACCTACAAAGGTGCCGCCGAGGCTGAGTTCATGGAAGCGATCGGTTATGACGTGATGGCCGTCGGCAACCACGAATTCGATGACGGCCCCGAAGGTCTCGCGGCCTTTATCGATGCGGTCAGCTTTCCCGTGATCTCGGGCAATCTGGACCTGTCGTCTTCGGCTGAGCTGAAGGACAAGGTGCAAAACCACGTAGTGCTTGCGGTGGGTGGCCAGAAGATCGGCATCATCTCGGCCCTCGCCACGGATACGGTGGACACGTCCAGCCCGGGTAAGGACGTCGTTTTTCAGGACGAGGTCGAAAGCCTGAAGGCCGATGTGGCCGCTTTGGAAGCCGAAGGTGTGGACATCATCATCGCGCTGAACCACGTCGGTCTGGCTCAGGATATTAAGATCGCCGAACAGGTGCCCGGCCTTGATCTGGTTGTCGGTGGACACTCGCACACTCTGCTGTCCAACACGGATGAGGACGCGGCTGGCGCTTACCCGGTGATGGTGGGCGATGTTCCGGTGGTTCAGGCCTACGCCTATTCGAAATACCTCGGCGAGATCACCCTGACCTTTGATGATGACGGCAATCTGATTTCGGCAGAAGGTGAGCCGATTCTGTTGGATGCCTCCGTCACACCGGACGAGGGCATCGCGGTCCGAGTTGCGGAAATGGGCGCCCCGATTGAAGAGATGAAGGGCCGCGTTGTCGCCAGCTCAGCTGCAACCATCGAGGGCTCACGCGATGTCTGCCGTGTGCAGGAATGCGAGATGGGCAATCTGGTTGCAGATGCCATGCTGGCCCGCGTTGCGGATCAGGGCGCTCAGATCGCGATTGCGAATGCGGGCGGTCTGCGCGCCTCGATCGACGAAGGCGAGGTCACCATGGGCGAAGTCCTGACGGTTCTGCCGTTCCAGAACACCCTGTCGACTTTTGAGATCACCGGGCAGGGCGTAATCGACGCGCTGGAAAATGGCGTAAGCCAAGTCGAAGAGGTCAAGGGCCGCTTCCCGCAGGTAGCAGGCCTGACCTTTACATGGGACCCCTCAGCCGCCCCGAATGAAGGGCGCATCACCGAGGTGATGGTCGCCGATGGTGACGGTTTCGTTCCGATTGATCCCTCGGCCACATATCTGGTTGTGACCAATAACTACGTGCGCAACGGTGGTGACGGCTACAGCGTCTTCGAAGGTGACGACAAGAATGCCTATGACTTCGGCCCGGATCTCGCGGATGTAACGGCGGAATATTTGGCCGAAAACGCGCCCTACCAGCCTTACCTGGATGGCCGCATCAAGCAGAAGTAAGACCTGAAAAGCCGTGCCCGTGGGGTGCGGCTTTTTCTTTTGGCTGCAATCGCATCCCGCAACGATCAGGGATTGGACGACGGACTGATGTGCGGACGGTTTGCAATAACTCTGCCCAATGACGCGATGGCGCAACTGTTTGCCGCGCGGCCAGCGAATGCTTTGCCCAAGGTGCCCAACTTTAATGTCTGCCCGACCAATCAGGTGCACGTTGTTCGCGCAGGAGATTCTGGTCGTCGCTTGGATGCACTGCGCTGGGGCTTTTTGCCCCATTGGTACAAGGCCGAAAATGCAGGCCCCTTGTTGATCAACGCACGGGCCGAGACACTGGCCGAAAAACCCGCTTTCCGCGACGCTTGTCGATCGCGGCGCTGCCTGATCGTGGCGACAGGGTTTTTTGAATGGACCAAGTCCCAGCAGGGCACGCGCCTGCCGTGGTACATCCACCGCAAGGACGGTGCGCCCATCGCCTTTGCAGGCGTTTGGCAGGATTGGGGGCCAGAAGAGGCGCGGCAATCCACCTGTGCCATCGTGACGACTCAGGCGAACCAGAACCTATCGGCCATTCACCACCGAATGCCTTTGATCTTAGAGCCCGACGATTGGTCACTTTGGTTGGGAGAGGCGGGCAAAGGTGCCGCGCGGTTGATGCAACCGGGCGCCGAAGACGTGCTGGAGTTTCATCGTGTCGACCCCGCCGTGAACTCCAACCGGGCGTCTGGCCCAGACCTGATCGAAGTCATCGAGGACTAGCTGCGGATGCGTTCCCCTTTCTTGCGACCAATAGACAGGCGCTTGGTATGGCACTGAAATTCACAGATTTACCGCAGCTCTACGCGCACGGGTTCGATACGGTCATCGACGTCCGCAGCCCGGCAGAATTTGCTGAAGACCACCTGCCGGGGGCGATCAATCTGCCGGTTCTGGACAATGAAGAACGCGCGCGGGTCGGGACGATCTACAAACAGCAGAGCCCTTTTTTGGCGCGAAAACTCGGGGCGGCGCTGGTGTTCCGTAATGCAGCAAACCATATCGAGCATCGCCTCAGCCATCATGGGGGGAACTGGCGGCCCTTGGTCTATTGCTGGCGCGGAGGGCAACGTTCGGGCTCGTTTACATGGATGTTGCAACAGATCGGCTGGCAGGCGGATGTCGTCGATGGAGGTTATCGGACCTATCGTCGGCTGGTGAAGGCTTACCTATACGACCTGCCGTTAGCCTTCCAACTGATCGCGCTGGACGGCTACACCGGCACGGCCAAGACCGAGTTGTTGCACCATCTGGATCAACGCGGCGTGCAAGTGGTTGATTTGGAGGGGCTAGCCAACCATCGCGGCTCGCTGCTGGGCGAAAGGCCAGGTGGGCAGCCCAGTCAGAAAGCCTTCGAATCCGCTCTGTCTGCCACCTTTTGCGCCCTAGACCCATCTCGCCCTGTGGTGGTCGAGGCGGAGTCGTCGAAAATAGGCGATCGCATCCTGCCGCCCAGCGTCTGGACAGCGATGTGCGCCGCGCCGCGCATTCATATCGCCGCGCCTTTGTCCGCCCGGTCGGCTTACCTAGCGCGGGCCTATGACGACATCCTGTCGGATACTGAGCGCCTTCGGGATCGCTTGTCTCCACTGCGATCTCATCGCGGGCATGAGGCCGTGGACGAGTGGTTGAACCTCATTTCGTCCGGCGACAAACAAGCTTTGACGCGTGCGTTGATGGAGCAGCACTATGATCCGGCCTACGCCAAATCCCAGCGTCAACACCCGGCAAAGACTTTGGCGCGGATCGAGATCGCGCAGTTGGATGATAATGGCCTGAGGGGCGCGGCGGATCGCATCAAAAACACGCTGGATCAGCTTTGAAGGTTCAACCCCGGAGTGTCGGTCAAGTGCCCTATCCGCGCAGCCGGGTAACCCGCCGCTCGCAGATCCTCTAGCAATTTGTCGGCGATCTCGGGTGCTACCGCAGCCAGCAGCCCGCCCGCTGTTTGCGGGTCGAACAACAGCGCCGCTTTGCCGTCAATGGGCAACTCGGGATCGATAGAGCGGTTATCTGCAAAAAGCGTCGATTGGATGCCGGCGTCGCTCAGCTCGATGGCTCCGGGCATCACGGGGACGGCCTCAAGATCAAGCACAGCGCCGCAATTTGATGCCTCGCTCAGCCCGTTCAAGTGCCCGGCCAAGCCGAACCCTGTGACGTCGGTCATCGCGTGGGCCTCTGCCAGAATGCGGGACGCTGCACCTTGCGGTTGGGTCATCATCTCATAGGCTTGCGCGACCGTTGCGCCTTCGGCCCGTCCGGCCATTTCGGCAGCCATCAAAACGCCGCTGCCGATGGGTTTGGTCAGGATCAGCACATCGCCGAGCCTGCCGCCCGCCAGAGTGATTGGGTCTTTCGCGCATAGTCCGGTCATCGTGAAGCCAATTGTCATCTCATCGCCCATCGAGCTGTGTCCGCCGACGATCTCGGCCCCGGCGTCTCGCATGACGTCGCTGGCGGTTTGCATGATCTCGGAAAGCGTTCGTTCTTGCAGATCAGAGGACATGCGGGGGAGAAGGAGGGTGGCCGTTGCAGCCTGCGGCGCGGCCCCCATCGCCCAAATGTCCCCTAACGCGTGGACCGCAGCGATACGGGTCATCAGGACGGGGTCATCGGTGACACTGCGCAGATGGTCCGTGGTCAATACCTGCCGCGCATTCCCGGTTGTCAGCAGCGCCGCGTCGTCTCCGGGCAGCGCAGTCACGTCTTGACGCGATGGCTCAGGCAGCGCGGACAGCGCGCCGCGCAGCGCGCCGCGACCGAGTTTCGCCCCGCAGCCGCCGCACATGGGTTTCTCACCAAGCGCTTCGGTCATACCGGCGGCGTGGGCACGCGGGAGGGCCGGGGTTGCCATGGCCGGGAGATTGCGGAACTTGTTCATGAAGTTTTGGTCGATATGGTCCTTCCAACGCCACATCAGAGCGCCGCTGAAGGACGTGCCAAGGCGTTCGGCCAACGCGGACTTGCCGCCTAATGAGATAAGCTTCAGGTAATCCTTCTGCGGGACATAGCGCTGCATGGTCCCGGTCCCCAGGGCCACGCGCAGGTTGTTGAACAACACCGGGGCCTCGCGCACCGCGTAGACGCCTGCTTTGGGGCGCGGATTCTCGGTCAGGTGGGCGCAGTCTCCGGCGGCGAAGATGGCGGGGTCGCTGGATTGCAGATGACCGTTCACGCGGATGAAACCTTCGTACAGGTCCAGCCCGGTGTGCTGGATCCAGCTATAGGGTCTCGCCCCTGCAGCGCCGGTCACAAACTCGGCAGGGATCTCGCGGCCATCGTCCAGCGCGACATGATCTGCGGCGATCTCTTTTATTGAAACTCCCTCGAGCACGTCGATGCCAAGACCGGCCATAGCCTTGCGGATCGTCGCTGCGGCCTTGGGGCCGGTCGCTGTCAGGGCCGAGGCATTGTCGATCAGTGTGATCCGCGCGGGTCTGCCCTTGGTTTTCAGCGCGTGGGCCATGGCCATCGCCAGCTCGACCCCAGCGACGCCTCCGCCTATCACGGCCACCGAGGTAGGGCCGGTGCTGTCCAGATATGCAGACCAACGCGCGGCAAAGACGCCCAAGGGTTTGGCCGGAACGGCATGGTCTGCAAAACCTGGCAGGGCGGGCATGTCCGAGGTGATCCCGACGTTGACCGAGGCGACATCGAATGCCACCGGAGGCCGTCCCGGCACATGCACATGGCGCTGGTCAGTGTCGATCCCCTCAACCGCGCCCAGAATGACCCGTGCGCCCGCGAAACGGGCCAGACGGACCAAATCAATGTCCAGATTAGAGCGGGAGTAGTGACCGGCGACAAAGCCGGGCAGCATCCCAGAATAGGGCGCAGTCGGGCCGGGGTTGATCACCGTTACGCGCGCGCCGGGCAGAGGGTTCATGCCCCATTTGCGCAGCAGCAAAGCATGGGTGTGACCTCCGCCAATCAAAACCAGATCACGGGTCAGGGGCAGCGGAGGGTTATGCATCAGGCTCAGTTCGTGCTGTGATCAGGGACGTCTTCAACCTGCTCGACCGCGTGGGTGGCCCAAAGCTCATCCTCGCCCGCATCTGGCAGATCCTGCGGCTTTTCATGACGATGAATGTGCCATTTGGCAATGAACAGGGCCGTGATCGGGGCCGTCAGGAACAAAAACAGCGTGATCAGCAGCTCATGCATCGACAGCTTGCCCTCAAGTAGCACGGAATGTGCAATCGAGGCCAACAGAACGCCGCCGACACCCAGCGTTGTCGCTTTGGTCGGCGCGTGAAGACGCGACATCGGGTCCTTCAGTTTGATCATCCCAAATGACCCAACGAACCCAAAGATACCTGACATGATCAGAAAGGCGGCGATCAGCAGTTCGACGAGAAATGTCATGTCGCCCTCACTCGATAATGTTGCCGCGCAGCATGAACCGCGCATAGGCCACTGTTGAAACAAAACCCAGCATGGCGATGATCATGGCAGCCTCGAAGAAGATCTCGGTGCCTTGATCCAGCCCGTACAGGATCATCAGCGCGATGGTGTTGATCACCATCGTGTCCAGCGCCAGAACGCGGGTGCCGACACCATCGGCGGTGATAATCCGCCACAGGCACATCATGATTGCGGCTCCGAAGCAGGCGAAGGCGAAGTAGATCGCATAATCAATCATTCGAAAATCTCCTTCAGGCGGCGTTCGTAGCGCTGTTTGATCTGATCGCGCACGGCCTCAGGGTCAGGAGCATCAAGGCAATGGACCAGGAGGTTATGCCCCTGCGCCGACAGATCACAGCTGACCGTACCGGGCGTCATGGTGATAGTCCCGGCCAGAACGGTGATCGCCTCGGGCGTACGCAGTTCAAGCGGGACGCAGATCCAGTTTGGTTGGCGAGCGTCGTCGCGTTTGAACAGGATGATCCGGGCGACGGTAATATTGGCGATAACGATATCCCACAGGACCACCAGAATGTACTCGGCCACCATGGGCCAGTTGCGCAGTTTGGGGCGATCTGGCCAGTAGGGTTGGGTGATAAAGGGAATGATGATCCCTAGGATCAAACCAAAAACGAGCGAGTTCAAGGACCCGTTATTGGCAAGCAGAACCCAGACCAGTGTCAGCAGAAAGCTCAGGTGAGGGTGCGGGAATATGCGATGTAGCAGCTTGATCATTCTGCCTCTCCCAATACGGCCGAGATGTAGTCTTCGGGTGTGAACAGTTGCTCGGCGGTTTTGCTGGTGTATTCGAGCGCGGGGCCTGCAAACAAGGTCAGCAGGATCAGACCGCCGACCAGACCGAAGACCGCTGTAAATGCCAGTCCTGGGTGCGGTTCAGGGGCGGGTTGAGGCTCGGCGTCTTCCTCTTCGGGCTTAGGGTTATGGTCCGAGTCGTGGCTTTTCCAAAAGATCAACGTGCCGGTCCGTGCCAGACCAACGATAGTGACAAAGGATCCGATCAGGATGACCGCCCAGACCGAGGTTGCGTCAGGTGCATCCCGGGCCGCATCCAGAACCAGCAGCTTGCCGATAAAACCGGACAGCGGAGGCATCCCGGCCATCGCAATCGCTCCGACGAAGAACAGCGCTGAGATCAATCCAGTCTGCGCCATTGGCCTCGTGGGCGCGATGGCGCCGCCGCGGCGTTCCATCACCAGATCGGCGACAAGGAACAACAGAGCCGTCGCAAGCGTCGAGTGGAACACATAGTAGAGCGCGGCTGCACTGGCATCAGGCGTGAACAGCGAAATGGCAATCAGCAGCGTACCCATTGAAGCGATAGCACAGAAGGCCACCATCCGCGCGATATGTTGCGAGCCGAGGATGCCGATGGCCCCGACGGCAAGCGTAACTAGCGCGGCAGGTTGCAGCCAATTGCCGACCAGCCCTTGCGTTGCTTCAACCTCGGGGCCGAAGGCCAGAGTGTACATCCGGATGATCGAATACGCCCCAACCTTGGTCATGATCGCGAACAGGGCCGCCACGGGTAGGGGAGCGTTGGCGTAGCTGGCCGGTAGCCAGAAATGCAACGGTAGAACGGCGGCCTTGATACAGAACACCAACAACAGCAACACAGCACCAACCCGCAGCAGTGCGGTATCCTCAGGCGGTATCTCGGCCACGCGCAGGGCGATATCGGCCATGTTGAGCGTGCCAGTCACACCATAGAGTGTGCCCAGGGCAAACAGGAACAGGGTCGATCCCAGCAGGTTATAGGCCACGTATTGCACGCCAGCCTTCAGCCTGACCGCTCCGCCACCATGGGTCATCAGACCGTAGGAGGCGATCAGCAGGACCTCGAAGAACACAAAGAGGTTGAAGGCGTCTCCGGTCAGAAAGGCCCCGCATACGCCCATAAGCTGGAAATGAAACAAGGCGTGAAAATGCTTGCCACGCTCATCCCAACCCGAACCGATGGCGTAGAGCACAATGGGCAGGGCCAGTAGGGCGGTCAGCAGAACCATCATGGCTGAAAGCCGGTCCAGCACCATGACAATCCCGAAGGGGGCGGGCCAGTTGCCCAGCTCATAGACCTGAATGTCGCCTCCCGCGGCCTGCGCGGTGATGGTCAAGGCAATGCCCAGCAGGGCAACAACCCCCGCGACCGAGAAGATGCGCTGCAGGTCGAGGTGATAGCGCAGGACCATGATGATGAATGGAGCCAGGATCGCAGGAAGAACGATCGGCGCAACGATCCAATGGTTCATGCGTCTTCTCCCGGCGCGTCCACACTGTCATGCGGGCTCATGTCGATATGGTCATCCTTCGAGGATAGATAGGCCGAGAGCGAGATCATCACGATCACCGCCGTCATCCCGAATGAGATCACGATGGCCGTCAGCACCAGCGCCTGCGGCAGCGGATCGGTATAAGGGACGTCTTCGTACTTGTTCAGAACGGCAGGCGAATTCAGCGCCAGACGTCCGGTTGCGAACAGAAAAACGTTCACCGCGTAGGTGATCAGCGACAGGCCAAGAATGACCGGGAATGTTCGGCGACGCAGGATCAGGAAAATCCCGGCGGCGGTCAGAATACCTACGGCAGAGGCAACGAGCGCTTCCATCAGGCCTGCTCCTTCTCTTGTTCTTCTTCCGGCGGAGCATCCCGCAGCGGGTTGATATCCATCGGGAACTCCTGCGCCATGCCCGGCTGCCATGCAAAGCGGGACAGGCTATCCAGCGCCAGCATCACCGCGCCCAGAACAGCGAGGAATACTCCGGTGTCGAACAACATGGCGGTGGCCCATTCGAACTCTTCCAGGGGGGGCCAGTTGATGTAGCCGAAATCGCTGGTCAGGAAGGGGCGTTCATTGAACCAGGCGCCGAGACCGGTAGCGGCGGCGATCAGCACACCCCAGCCGATGGTGCCGTGATAGTAGAACCTCTGCCGTTCGATCGCCCAGGTATAGCCGCTGGCCATGTATTGCATCAGATAGGCGATGGCGACGATCAGGCCGGCGATGAAGCCGCCTCCGGGCTGGTTGTGGCCACGGAAGAATATGTAGGCACCCACCATCAGGGCAATCGGCATCATCACGCGGGTTACCACAACCATCATCAGCGGATGCGAGTCGCCTGATTGCGGCCAGTGCGGTTTGCGGTTCAGCAGGTAGCCTCGGACATTGCTGCTCAGGACCGCTTCGGTCAGGGCAAAGATAATCAGCGCTGCGATGCCCAGAACGATGATCTCGCCGAAGGTATCAAAGCCCCGGAAATCCACGAGGATGACATTCACCACGTTGGTGCCGCCGCCGCCCTTGTACGAGTTGGCGAGGTGGAACTCGGAAATGGTCGGAAAGGCGAAATCGCGCAGCATAATCGCATAGACCAGCGCCCCGGTTCCAAGTCCGGCCACAACCGAGATCGCAGCATCCCGCCAGCGCCGCGCGGCGGTGCTATCCCATGGGGTTTCGGTCGGCAGGAAGTTCAGCGACAGCAGCAACAGGATCATCGTCACCACCTCGACCGAGATCTGGGTCAGTGCCAGATCAGGGGCTGAGAGGTAGTTGAACGCAACCGAAACGATCAGCCCGACGACGCCGATCAGAACCAACGATAGCAAGCGGTTACGGTGGAACCACATGATGCCCAGCGTTGCGCCCACCAGACAGATCCAGCCAACGATCGGAATGATCTGTGCAGGCAGCGGAATGCGGGTTTCAACTCCGATCGTCCCGGTGGCATAGGCGTAGTAGCCAAGCCCGACGGTAAAGGCGACAAAGATGATCGCATACCGGCTGAGGACACCATTGTGCAGCTCATCTGTGATCCATTGGCTGAGCCGCGTAAACGCATTGATAATGGCCTCAAAGATCACTTTGGCCTCAGGCCGGGGCAGGGTGTTCCAAAGCTGCTGCGCGCGTTTGTGTTGCGACATTAGGAACAGACCGCCCAGCGTGGCGACAACGGACATATACAGCGCAGGCGTAAAGCCGTGCCACAGTTTCAGTGAGTAATAGGGCAGCTTCTCGCCACCGATCACGGCGCTGGATACGACGGCCACCAGCGGGCCGACGATGGCCGCCGAATAAAGGCCGATCAGTACGACCAGAACGACCATAAAAGCGGGTGCCAGCCACAGCCCGACCGGAGGGTCATGCGGATGGGCCGGGTAATCCTCGCGCTTTGGTCCAAGGAAGACATGGCTGACAAAGCGGAAGGAGTAGGCCGCCGAGAACAGCGCTGCCAGCAGGGCCAGACCCGGCACCAGATAGTGAGAGTTCAGCCATGTGGTGTGGACGGTTTCCTCCAGCATCATCTCTTTTGACAAAAAACCGTTCAGCGGAGGCAGACCAGCCATGGACAAAGCTGCGATGGTGCCAATGGTGAAGGTGATCGGCATCAGATGACGCAAGCCGCCCAGCCGTTTGACATCGCGCGTTCCGGTTTCGTGATCCACGATCCCGGCGGTCATGAACAGCGCGGCTTTGAACGTCGCGTGGTTGATGATGTGGAACACCGCGGCCACGGCTGCAAACTTGGTGCCAAAGCCCAGCAGCATGGTGATCAGGCCCAGATGTGACACGGTTGAGAACGCCAGCAGCGCCTTCAGATCGTCCTTAAACAGCGCGATCACCGCGCCCAGCAGCATGGTCACCAAACCGGTTGTTGCGACGATATAGAACCACGCATCGGTGCCGGCCAGAACCGGCCACATCCGTGCCATCAGGAACAGCCCGGCCTTCACCATGGTGGCCGAGTGTAGATAGGCCGAAACCGGCGTTGGGGCGGCCATGGCGTGAGGCAGCCAGAAATGGAACGGGAACTGCGCGGATTTGGTAAAACAGCCCAACAAGATCAGGATCAGTGCAGGCAGATAGTAGGGCGAGGCCTGGATCAATTCTTTGTTCTGCAAAATTACGCTTAGGTCAAAGGACCCGACAATATTCCCCAAAATCAGCATCCCGGCAATCATCGCCAAGCCACCGCCTCCTGTGACGGCCAGTGCCATGCGTGCGCCTTGTCGCCCTTCGGGCAGGTGTTTCCAATAGCCGATCAGCAGGAATGAGCTTAGTGAGGTCAGCTCCCAGAAAATAAGCAAAAGCAGGATGTTATCGGATAGAACAATTCCAACCATCGCGCCTTGGAACAGTAACAGATAGGTGTAGAACTGCCCCATCGGGTCCTCTCGCGACAGGTAGAACCGCGCATAAAGGATGATCAGTAGACCGATGCCGAGGATTAGCAGGGCAAATAGAAAACCCAGCCCGTCCAGCATGAAATTCGCGTTCAGCCCCAGCCCCGGTATCCAGTCGAACCGCGCTGTCACGACATCGCCACGCATCACGCTAGGGATATGGATCAGCAACCCCATCAGGGCCAGGAAAGTAGTCAACCCTGCGGCCGAAGCGGCTGCATTTCGTCCCGCCCGTATCAGGAGGGCTGGGAAAACAGCTCCGAGGAAGGGAAGGGCCGCGATGAGGAATAGGGACAAGTGCGATACTCCGGTCTGGGCGGTCAATATGACAGATTTTGTAGGATAATTTAATGATTGTCCAAAAAATGCAAGGTTTTGACAGATGTTAAAAGGTGTATATCGAACCTATCTTTCTGCGTGATAATGACGCGAACTTGATCCCGCTACCGGAATTCCCCGGCGCGCGGTTGCAACCCTTGTGATAGAACCAAGCCATGAGTGCAGGAGAACGCCATATGGCAGACGGGAAAAGCCGAACGCGACGGTGGGTTTTGATGGGCGGGGCAAGCGCAATTGCCGCAGGATTTGCCATTCGTGAGTACCGTTTGATCCCGCAGGACTACACGGGCGGCCAACTGGAAGTGACGCAGGCGCATCAGAAAGCCGTCGCCGGAGATGTGTTGCTGGTGGACATCCGCACACCTCGGGAATGGAGGGCCACAGGCGTCGGACAGGGGGCGCAGCCTCTGGACATGCGGCGCGAGGATTTTATTCCGGCCCTTGTGCAAATGGCTGGCGGTGACAAGTCCACCCCTGTGGCTCTGATCTGCGCGCGTGGGGTCCGTTCGGCACGGTTGAGCAATCAACTGACTGCAGCCGGGTTTACCAATATCATTGACGTGCCTGAGGGTATGTTGGGCTCGGCCGCCGGACCAGGCTGGGTGCGGGCCGGTCTGCCGGTTGAGACCTTTGTCGAGGGAGCGTGATGAAATACAAATACTGGCTATCTTTCTGTTTGGCCGCAGCGGCGCAACCAACCTTGGCCGATTGTGGCCCGGATGAAGGTACCTGCGAGATCGCCTCGGGCGCGTATCACATCGAGCTGCCCGAAGCCGAAAACCCGCCACTGGTCGTGTTTCTGCATGGCTACGGAGGCAGCGGCTCAGGAACGATGAACAATCGCAGCATGGTCGAGCCTCTGCTGGCGCGCGGCTATGCGGTGATGGCGCCGGAGGGGTTGGAGCGTCCGGACCGGGGCGGCATTCAAAGCTGGAACTTCTATCCCGGCTTTGGCGAGCGTGACGAAACGGCCTTTCTCAGGGAAGCGGTGGATGACGCCGCTGAGCGGTTTGGCATTGACGGTGAACGCGTTGTTCTAGGTGGGTTTTCCGCCGGCGGCTTCATGGTAAATTACCTCGCCTGCGATGCGCCTGAGACCTTCTCGGCCTATGTCCCCGTCTCAGGTGGCTTCTGGCGTCCGCATCCCGAATCCTGCGCCGGACCGATCCGCATGTTTCACACCCATGGCTGGATCGACAATGTCGTTCCGCTCGAGGGGCGTTTGCTGGGCGGTGGCCGTTTCCATCAAGGCGATATCTTTGCCGGGCTTGAGATCTGGCGCGAGGCAAATGGCTGTGTTGATACCAAGCCCAGCGGGTTCTCGACCACGGGCCAGTTCATGCGGCGCAACTGGATGGGATGTGCCGAGGGCAGCGCGCTGGAGTTCGCGCTGTTCCCCGGCGGTCATACGGTGCCCACCGGGTGGGCGGATATGATGCTGGATTGGTACGAAGGATTGCCCGGCGGTTGATTATTCCGCCGGGGTCATGCTGCCCTTGCCCTCGATCAGGCGCTTCAACTCATTGCGATGACGACGGGCCGAGCGGGTGATGGCGGGCTCAGCAAAATCCTCACGCATGCCGACCATACGGCGGGCGGTACCAGCCGATACACCGCTGAGCGCCGACAGCGGGATCGCCAGTGCAAGGCTGATCGCAATTGGGGCCAGCCAGACCGAGACCAGCCCGGCCAGAATACCAACGCTAAGTGCTATGCCGCTGATGGTTTCCAGCGCGTGGCACAGGATCAGCGTACTCAACGAATAGCTACCCCCGTCACGCGCCTGAGGGGACCAGCCCTTCTGGATGCCCAAAGCGGTACGGAACACGGCGATCATTTGCTGCACCATCAGGATCGGCGCGTAGAGGATCGACAGGATGACCTCGAACAGGAACGAGGTGAAGAACCGCCGCCAGCCGCCGAAATCGGAATAGCGCACTCCACTGAGGGGCAGGGCGGCTACGCCCAGAACCTTGGGGGCCAGCAGCATCGCATACATGACGAGAATGATCAGCACATGGCGTGTCTCAGACATTTCTGGCCATTGCGGGAACAGAGGGTTGTCGGGGCTGAAATAATGCAGGACCGAGGCGTCCTCACCCTGACCAATCAGCGCCCACATCAGCAACAGCGCAAACCACAGCGGCGACATCAAATAGCCGACCGCCCCGTGGAACATATGAAACCGCGAGACTGACCGGAACCCGCGCGAGCCCAGCAGTTTCAGATGTTGCAGGTTCCCCTGACACCAGCGGCGGTCCCGCATGGCGTGGTCGATAAGAGTGGGTGGTGTTTCTTCGTAAGAGCCGCGAATGCGCGGTAGGAACCGCACGGCCCAGCCAGCTCGGCGCAGCAGACCTGCCTCGACAAAGTCGTGGCTCATGATCAGCTTTTCCTGCCCGTTTAACGCTCGGAGCTTGGGTAGTCCGGCACAGGTTGCAAAGGCCTTTGTGCGGATGATGGCGTTGTGACCCCAATAGTTGCCTTCTTGCCCACACCAGCGGGCCAGACCTTCGGCGAAAGCGATGCCGTAGACGCCATTGGCGAATTGCTGCATCCGGGCAAAGACCGACTGTGCGCCAATGAGTTGCGGGTAGCTTTGAATCAAGCCCGCGCCGGGATCACGCGCCAGAGAATCCGTCAGCCGAGCAATCGCGCGACCCGTCATCAGGCTGTCGGCATCCAGCACCAGCATGGCGTCCCAATCCCCGCCCCAGACGCTGACCCAATCGGCGATATTGCCAACCTTGCGGTCAGTATTCTGTTCGCGACGACGGTAGTAGAGCTTCAAGTCGGGGGCCAGCGTGGTGCGTAGCGCCTCGATACTGGCTTGTTCTTGCGCGGCGATGTCCGCATCGCGGGTGTCAGAGAGGATGAACATCGCGTATTCATGCTGTCCACCTCGGGCGCGCAGTTCTTCCAGCATGGTGCGGGCATTGCCCAGTACGAACCACGGCACCTCATTGTAGGTCGGCATCAGCAGGGCAACGCGCAGCGGTTGCGCGCGCTCTTGCCGGACGGGGCGCTCTTGCCGGGACAAAGAGATCATGCCCAGCAACACGGTGCAGACCGTGAAGGAGATCCAGAAGAAGTTGAACGAAATCAACGCCAGCAGGATGGCTTCGACAAGATTGATGCCTTCGGACCCGAACCAGTCGCTCATGACCCACAGCAAACCCAGCGTGGCTGCCATTGCGGGCGAAAAGGCCAGCGCGCGCCAGAATCCGGCCGATGGGCGGGCACCCGCAGGGACTTGCGCATCACGGAAACCGCTGCGGAAATCTTGCGCGGGCATTGCCAGCGGGGCCTCGGGTGGCATGATATGCAGGTCGCGGCTCATGCGGTCCAACGGTACAGCCAGACTTCGGAGGCAGGTTGCTTGCCGACCAGAAGCTGTGCGCGCAGCTCGACATGGTCGCGGTCCCCAGGCTGGAACGAGAACGCCAGACGCAGACCGCCGGTATCCGGGTTACGCTGCAACACACCGTCCGAAGTTTCCGCGTGGGGGGAATTGGCGAAAATACTGACCGCGTCCAGATCGTCGAACAGAGGGCTGGGCTCAAAGTCGATCACGGCCAGACGGCCTTCGCCAAAGGTGTTCTCACCCATCGCCGTGTTGATGACCCGCGGCATCGGCGTGCGCTGAGGTTCCTCGCCCCAGATCAGGCGGTAGCTCAGGTCTACCTGGCTACCGGCGGCATAGGGTTCGGCGGGGCGCCAGTAGGCGACGATATTGTCATAGATCTCCTGATCGGCGGGGATCTCGACCAGCGTCACCGTGCCCTTGCCCCAATCGGAGCCGGGCTCGACCCACAGGCTGGGGCGCTTGTGATAGTTCGCCTCAAGATCTGCATAGTCCGAGAATTCGCGCTTGCGCTGCATCAGGCCAAAACCCTGAGGGTTCATGTCCACGAAAGACGAGATTTGCAAACGGGTCGGGTTTGCCAGCGGACGCCAGATCACCTCACCCGCGCCGTTGCGGATCAGCAGCCCGTCGCTGTCATGGACGGCGGGGCGGAAATCGTCAAACCGGCTGTGATTGGTCTGATCGAACAGGAACATCGAGGTGCCGGGCGCGATACCCACATGTGGCAGCTCTTCACGGGGGAAGAGGGTGGCCTCGATATCCATAATGCAATCGGCGCCAGCGGTGACGTTAAAGCGGTATGCACCGGTCACGCTAGGGCTGTCCATCAGGGCGTGAACAACCATATTGCGCTGACCGGGTTCGGGACGTTCCAGCCAGAAGCGGATGAACTCGGGGAACTCCTCGCCATCCGGGTCGCCGGTTTTCAAGGCCAGACCGCGCGCGGACAGGCCGTAGACCTCGTGCAGACCAATGGCGCGGAAATAGCTGGCACCCTGCCAGACGCAGAACTCATCGGTTTTGCCGGGGCGGTGCATTTCCGTGCGCAGGCGCAGTCCTGAGAACCCAAGCGTTTCGTCGATTGGAAGGGTCGGAACCTCTTCGGCCTTGTCGAACATCTCAAGGTCGAAAGCGACCGGCTTGGCCATCCCGTTCTCGACAGTCGTGACCTTAACCGTGCGCGGGAAATACAGGCCGGGGGTGAAGAAATCGACGTTGAAGGGCGTCTCTGTCTCGTACCACAGGGCGCGGTCCAGCCGGAACCGGATCGAACGGTATTGCGTATAAGTCAGGTCCTGCCATTCCTGCGGCACCATCTCGCGCTCGGCAAAGGGGCGGCTGGCCAGTTCTCGGGCCAGTTCGACCACGTCGTTGCGGTCGAACGGAACCTCTGACCCCGAGGCAAAGGTGGCCGGCGCCAGAAACAGCGCAGAGGTTGAGGCCAGAAATGCGCGGCGAGTCAGATTCATTTCTTTGATTTCCATGGTTGGGATTTGAACCAGGCGGCCAGATAGGCCACCCCGATGATCATGGCAAAGCCAATCATGTTAGCGACAAAGACACTGGCAACATCCCGCTCGGTCTGATCCAGCGCGACCCCGATCAGGCGGGCTGCGGCCATTGAGAAAACAAAGACCGCAAGGGATTGCTGCCCCACTTTGGTGATCAGTTTCAGAACCACCTGCCAGATGCGCGCGCCCAATGAGTGCCCGGTGGCGATCAGACGGTGACCATGCTCACCGGCAACGACCCAGCCCAGATAGGCCAGCGACAGGAAGTGGATGTAGCGGAACAGGCCGAACTCGGTTTTTCCACGCAGTTCTTTCGTCAAAGGCCACAGTTCGCGGATTTGTTCGGCCAGGCCGGGAGCCGCGGATTGAACCCACAGGAAAACCTTCCACGACCCGAAGGGTGCGGACAGAACCAGAAATGCAATGGCCGCCCAGATCAGCGTTTTTGATACCGGAGGCGCCGGAATCCAGCCGCGCATAAAGGCGAACCCGGTAAAGAACAGCAGCTGCCAACCGAACGGGTTGAAGAACCATTGGCGGTCCGACCACGGCTCAGCCGGAAGGGCCAGCACTCCGGTCTGGGCAACAAGCCAGATCGCGACCGACGCAGCTGCCATCAGCCAAAAGCTGACGCGGTAGAGGGCCATGTAGAGCGGCATCATCGCCAGAACGACCAGGTACATCGGCAGGATGTCGAAGTAGTTGGGCACATAGGTCAGGGTGAAAATCCCGACCATTTGCGGCAGCGGGTCATTGAAGAAATGCTGCAGGTTCAGCGACGAGACATAGCTTTTTTCAAACAGGCCGGAATTGTCCAGCGCGGCCATGCTCATGGCCACGAAGAAGAACAGACAGATATGCGCCCAGTAGACCTGCCAGATGCGGAACGCCACGCGAGCGGTCCCCATCCACCAGCCTTTGCGTAGGAAGGCACCGCCGAATGCAATGGCCGAGGCCATGCCCGAACAGAACACAAAGATCTCGGTCGCATCCGAAAACCCGAAACGGGCCGGGATCCATTTGGCCCATGGGTCGTTCGGGATATGGGCGATCAGGATGATGAACATCGCGATGCCGCGATAGAAATCCAGCCGCGGGTCGCGCACACGGGCAGTAGGCGCTGCGGCCGAGGCCGCAACAGTCGCAAAATCAGAAGCGGGCGAAACAGTCGCCATACGTTTTCTGTCCTTCTTGGTCTTTTTGTTATTCGGCCGGAACGCTTTGGGCGTCGCCGTTGTCGCGGGCCGCGTTAATCAGGGCGCGGCGCGCGAGTGCATAATTATCCTCACCACCGGCGCGTTTGGCGCGGCGGTCATCCAGAATACGCTCGACCGCATCCAGGCGCCCGGCGCGCAGGCCGGAATCAATTGTGATGCGCTCGAATACATCACGTTGGGCGTGACTGCCACCGGCCAACTGCATGCCGGAGCGGGCTGTTGAGAGGAAATCAAACGCCGCGCCGTAGAGACCGTCCCCAAAGGCCTCAAGCCCTTTGGCAGCGGCAATGCCCGGGTCAGACATGCGGATCGGCGTGTCGCCTTGGTTGCGCTGGGCGTCTTTCTGGATGCGCTGTAGCATCTTGGCCGTAGCGTCAGAGCGGTTGTCGCCGGTCAGCGCCAGCAGATAGTGCAGGTCGGCAAAAATCAGGCAGCCATCTTCGGTCCGTGCGGCGCTAAGATCGGCCAGTTCCTCCCAGCGGTCGCCAACATCAATGCCTTCAAGCTCCATCCGGGACAGCAGCGAGGTCGCGTTCGAGATATCGCGATAATCGTCGGTCTTGTCTTTGCGGATATGCTGGTCATAGAGGTCAATGACCTGATCGACCTGACCCAGATCCAGATGCATCAGCGCCTTGTGCCACCAGACGTGATAGCGGAAGTTGTTGCAATGGGCCCAGGCATCCTCACGCCCCGCCAGCCAATCCAGACCCAGCTGCGCATTGCCCGTCATCTCGTGAACATGGGCGACCGCGTGCAGACCCCAGGCATCGTCGGAAACCATCCACAGGGCCTGACGACCGGCAATCTCGGCCTTTTCGTAGGAACCGGTCTCTTCTAGTGCGAAGGAATGACAGCCCAGCAGATAGCCACGGCCCGCATGATCCGGCTCATAAGCGGGCATGACGCGTTCGATCGAACGCCGCATGCCCTCTGCATCGCCAAGCACAAACCGGGTCGCATGGCTGAGCTTCATCGCCAGCGAATCCGTCGGATGGGCGCGCAGCACCTCTTCGAATTTCTGCACGGCTTGCGAGGGCAGGTCCGCCAGATAGAGGGACAGGGCCTCAACAAATAGCTGCTCTCGCTTCGAGATGGGCTGGCGTTTCATCGCCTCAGTCGCGGCGCTCAGCGCGTCGACGGCTACGGGCAGCATCTCGCGCCGGCCCAGAAGAACCATGAACAGGCCCTTGACCGCGTGGCCCAAAGCGAAGTCGGGCTCGAGCTCCAATACCTTGCCCAAATGCTGAGGGGTAATCGCCGCATGCGCCATGAACCCAAGCAGAACACCGTCCCATGCCTCGACGGCCGCCGGGTGGGTCAGAGTGTTCATCTGTCCAAAAACGTCTTGTTTCATACTTGGGTCCAATCTGGTTGCGGTATTTGACACTGTTCGATTTACCAGAGTCTGCGACGGCCTCGTAACAGTATCGACCCTGCTCTCGAATTGGTGAAATCGCGTGTGTGAAAAAAGTGAAAAAAACCGCCGATTCAAGGGCATGTTTCAGCAAGTTGCTGCCGAAACATGCAAGTGTTTCAATCTTCGAACGGGTTTTCAGCGCTTAAAATATCATCAGTATCGGCCCCGAAGACCGGCGGCGCATGCCGATATGTTACAGGTGTGCGCGACAGGTTGAGCGGATTTCCGATCAGATTTACCTCTCCCGGTTGGGCCTGCATGGCGATCTTCATCTGCCGCGCGGCGACCTGATCGGTATCAAACACCTGATCCACCGTTTGCACCGGGCCGACGGGCACCTTGCGGGCCTCAAGCTCGGAAATCACAGTCGTCGTCGGATGCTTTTTCATCGCCGGGCGCAGGATCGCGTTCAGTGCGTCACGGTGCTGCAGTCGCGCCGGGTTGGTTGCAAAGCGTGCGTCGTCGGCAAGATCGGCGTGACCGATGAACGCGCAGAACCTGCGGAACTGGCTGTCATTTCCAACGGCCAAAATCACGTGACCATCTGCTGTCTCATACACCTCATATGGGACAATATTTGGATGTCCGTTGCCACGCCGTTTAGGCACCTGGCCCGAGGTCAGGTAGTTTGTGCCTTCATTGATCAGCCATGAGATCTGGGCATCCACCAAGGCAAGGTCGATCTGTTGCCCTTCACCGGTCAGGTCGCGGTGGCGTAACGCTGCCAGAATGCCAACGGTTGCGTACATGCCGCACATCACATCGGCGATGCCGACGCCTACCTTCATTGGCGCGCCCTCGGGGTCGCCTGTCAGGGACATGATCCCACCATACCCTTGCGCCATCAGGTCATAACCAGGTTTGCTGGAGTTGGGGCCCGTCTGCCCGTAGCCGGAAATCGAGCAATAGACGAGGCCGGGAAGATCCTGCGACAAGCTGTCGTAATCCAGCCCGTATTTCGCCAGCCCGCCGGGTTTGAAATTCTCGATCAGGATATCAGCATGCGAGGCCAGCCGCTTGATCTCAGCTTGTCCTTCAGGCGTTGCAATGTCGATGGCAACGGATTTCTTATTCCGGTTGGCCGACATGAAATACGCGCTCAAGTCGGAACGGTTGCCCGCTTCATCCTCGACATACGGAGGACCCCATTGGCGCGTATCATCCCCACCGGTCGAGGGGTTTTCGATCTTGATAACACTTGCGCCCAGATCGCCCAGAAGTTGGGTGCAGGTCGGTCCGGCCAGAATGCGCGACAGGTCCAGAACCTTTACGCCTTTGAGCGGCCCATTAGATTCGGCCATCATATCCTCCACGCTCGATCTCGGCAGCGATGACGGTGAAGCGGTCGGCTTTGACCGCCTCATCAAGTGCTGCACGCAGTTCTGCGCGGTTGCGGACCGTGTGTCCATAGCCTCCGAACGCGCGGCCCAGGGCGGCAAAGTCATGGCGGTCAAAATCGACCCCGTTGTTACCCATCTGCCGTTGGCGTTGTTTCAACTCGATCAGGGCGAGGGAGGCGTCGACAAAGACGAGAAAGATCGGGTTGCCGCCCATTTCGGCGGCAGTCGACAACTCTCCGGCGACCATCAGGAACCCGGCATCGCCGGAAAAGCTGATCACCGGGCGGTTCGGCTCCGCCAGTTTCAGCCCGATTGCCATCGGAACAGCGCAGCCCATGGTGCAAAGGGCCGATGACTGGATCAGCCCGCGTGGCTCCGAACACGCCCACATCTGGCTTAGGAGAATGCGGTGCGCGCCGCTATCCGCCGTTGCCAGAGTATTCGCGGGCAGGGCGGCGCGGGTCTCGGCGATCACGCCAGCCGGGCCCCAATCGTCATCCTGTGGGAAGGCTTCCGCCAATGCGGCTTTGACCTTCGCGGGTTCTCCGGCAGGCCAGGTGGCGCGGGCGGGGTTGCCTTTGGCGATGGCTTCGAGGGTCTGGCCTGTATCGGCGACAAGGTTCAGCCCGGCCTGATGCATGTAGTGATCATTGACCACGGCCGAAATGTCGATCACGCGCGTTTCCTCAGGGTCCCAGATCTCGCGCCAGCCGGGGCGCATTTCGATAGGGTCATAGCCCAGGCAGAGAACCAGATCGGCCTGTTCCACCAGCGGGACAAGGTGTTTGTCGGCCAGAGGGGACAACCCGGCACCGCCGAGACACAAGGGATGATCTTCTGGCAGCACGCCCTTCGCTTTGTACGTGGTGACGAAGGGAATGCTGAAATGCTCCAGAAACGCCTGAACCACGCTGCGCGAGTCGTCATAGAGGACGTCCAGCCCGATGATCGCAATCGGACGCTCGGCCTCGGCGACCCAGCGACGGGCTTTGGACAGGCAATCGCCTTCGGGGGCCACGGTGGCAACTTTGGCCAGACGGCGGCGTTTCGTCGATAAGACGCGGGTATCCGCGACCGAGATCGGTACGTCGATATGCACCGGGCCGGGGCGGGGCTGGTTGGCAAGCGACACCGCTTTGTCTGCGATGATGTCCGCGCCCTCGGCGGTGAGGGTAAAGGTCCCTTTGGTGATCGAGCGATAAACTTGGCTGTGGTCCATGACCTGATGCGTGTAGGTCAGCGCCTCATCCGCGTCGACACAACCGGTCAGCACGACCATGGGCACCCGATCTTGCAGCGCGTTGGCAACCACGTTGATCCCGTTCATCGCGCCGGGACCAAGGGTTGCAACCAGTATCGCGGGCGCGCCGTCGCGGTGATGGACGGCTTCGGCCATGAAACCGGCTGCGTTCTCGTGTTTGGTCAGATGAAAGGTTATGCCGGCCCGTTCGAGGGCGTCCACCAGCGTCAGAACCTCGCCGCCTGGCATACCGAACGCATGGCGGCACCCTGCCTCATACAATCGTTGAGCCAGTAGATCCGCCGCGCGGGGAGAGAGGTCCTGCATCAGTCATGCTCCGAGAAAAAGATATGTGACAGCAAATGTCTGACACACCGGCAAGAGGCAAGCGGGTTCACATCAGTGTGACTATTTGACGGCTGTTTCCGCGATGGATTGAAACTTTTGGTCCAGTTCTGCGGCAATATCGGACAGGGCCTGCCCACCTTGATCCGCGTAAGGCTCAAACACAAAGCTGGGGGTTTTGTATGACAAACTCGCAGTGCCGTCGTCATTTTCGGTGACATACAGGCGAATCGGCGCCTCGATCATCGCCGCGGTCGAGGTTTCCAGGACCCGCACCGCATAGTCGTTGTTGAACACGCCGATCACGCGATTGCCCGGAATGGTGATCCCACGGGCCGCCGCCGCTTTGGTCGGCCCGGCTTGAGTGACAACGATCAGCCCGTGTTCCTTGACGGCAGCCTTGGTGTCGGCCACCAGCGCGTCATAGGTTTTCCCTGTGTCATGAACGGCCCATCCCGGCAGGGCCTGATCCGCCAGAGCAGGCGAGGCCAGCAAGTAGACAGCAGCGCAGATTGCTCTCATCAAAGGGTCTCCGTCTTGTTGGAACCCAACTAGAGCAGGTTTCGCCCATCGCTGCATTCACATTTTCGTATGATTCTTCAGGGTGACCGCTTTTGCAGCAGGTAGATATCCATGATCCAACCATGATCAGCCCGGGCCTGCGCACGGGTGGTCAAAATGGTCTCGGCCACCTTATCCAACGGGCCGTAAATCAGTACTTCTTCCTTCATGCCGACATAGGCGCCCCACCATATATCGAACGCCTCCATATCCAGAGACTGGAACGAACACTCACCGTCCAGCATCACGGCGACCTTGGTGGCGCCCGAGGGCCAGCCTTCGTCGCGGATGCGGCGGCCAGTCGTCACTACATAGGGCGCGCCGATGTCGTTTATGGGAATGGCATGGGCTGCAGTCAGTGCCTGTAGCGCGGTAATCCCCGGAATCACCCGTTTGCGCAGTTGTGGGTCCAGTCGAGAGGCAATCCGCAGGGAGCTGTCGTAAAGCGAAGGATCACCCCAGATCAACAGGGCGATCTTCGAGGCCTCAGGATGCGCCGCCATCGCTTCTTGCCAGCGCAGTGCAATGGCATCGTGCCACTCATCCACACCTTGCAGATACCCGTCGTCCGAGCGGCGTTTGGGGATATCGAAATATGCGATCTGCGGAGGGGTCTCAGTGACCTTGGCGATGATCTCCTCCCGCAGTCCGGCCAGATCGGCTTTGTTCTCACCCTTGCGCGGGATCAGGATCAGATCCGCCTCGCGGATTGCCTGCGCGCCTTGCAGTGTTACGTGATCGGGATTTCCGGTGCCAATTCCGATCAGAGACAGCTCATACATCCTCGAACTCCGCCAAGGGACCATAGAGGATCAGTGCAGGCGCGGTTCCGATCTCGAATTTCAGCGTTTCGGCCAGCGCGCCGATGGTCGAACGGTGCAGCTTTTGATCCGGTGTAGAAACGGACTCTGCCATCAGTGCAGGCGTATCCAGTGGCAGGCCGTTGGCGTGCAGGGCCTCGACCAGCAGCGGAAAGGTCCGTTTGCCCATGAACACAACGGTGGTCGCCGCAGCATCCGCCAAAGCGGCCAGATTCAGATCGGGGGGCAGCTGCCCGCTGACATCGTGGCCAGTGACGAACTGTACCCGCCGGGCCGTCAACCTGCGGGTCAACGGAATACCGGCAGCTGCTGCGGCTGCGATGGCAGAGGGGACGCCTGGAATGATCTCATAATCGATCCCGGCAGCACGCAGGGCGACGATTTCTTCCTCAAGCCGTCCGAACATGCCGCCATCACCAGATTTCAGCCGCACGACCCGTTGACCGGTCTGCGCGTATTCCACAAGCAGACGGCTAACATGATCCTGTTTCGGCGAGGGCCGCCCGGCCCGTTTGCCGACGCCCACAAGATCAGCATCCGGTTGCGCGTGGCTCAGAATGGGTCCGCTGCTCAGATCGTCGAACAGAACGGCGTCGGCCTTCTGCATCCGGTCCACGGCCTTCAGGGTCAACAATTCCGGGTCTCCCGGACCGGACCCGATGAATGACACAAACCCGCTCATGCCGAGGCCTCGGCAATGAGGTGAAAGAAGGTACCCGTGACGTTGCCACGGCGTGATCCGGTCTGCGGGCCTTCATCTCCTTCGGCATCGAACACGCGCGCCAGCGGTGCATCAGGCTGTTCGATGATCGAGGAATAGTGGAACTCATGCCCCCGCAGCGATGCGCCTTGCGCAAACCCCGGCATCGGAGCCAGCAGTTCGGCCCGACGGTACCCCAGATTGAACTTGCGCTTTTGGTACGAGGTCTGCAGCCCCAGCAATCCGGCCATCTGGTGCGGCACGCCCTCTTTGTCGATCAGAACCTCACCAAGGGCCATGTAGCCGCCGCATTCCCCATGCACCGGCTTGGTCTCCGCATGCTTCCGCAAACCGGTCAGGAACGTGTCCGCAGCAGCCAGAGTACCTGCGTGCAGCTCCGGATACCCACCCGGCAACCAAACCAGATCGGCATCATCAGACGGGGCTTCATTGGCCAATGGCGAAAACGGCCGGATCTCAGCCCCCGCCGCGCGCCATCCCTCCAACAGATGCGGATAGGTGAACGAAAAAGCCGCATCCCGGGCCAACGCGATTCGTTGCGCCGGAGGCCGCGGCAGCGCGGCTGACGATGGCCCTTTGGGGCCTGAGGAAGCCGCCAGTTTGATCGCTTCAAGGTCCACATGTTCCCGCAGGAATGCTGCGTATCCAACGATGGCACTTTCCAGATCGGGATGCTCAACCGCTTGGACCAGCCCCAGATGACGTTCCGGCAGAGTCAGGTCTCCGCGACGGGGCAATACACCCAGAACCGGCAGACCTGCCCGTTCCATACCCAACCGCGTCAACCGCTCATGCCGAGGGCTGGCGCAGCGGTTTAGGATCACTCCGGCAAAAGGCAGGTCAGGGTTATACATCTTGAACCCCAGAGCAGTCGCCGCTGCCGATTGGGCCTGACCGCCCACGTCCAACACCAATACAATCGGCCAGCCCATGCGTTGCGCGGTTTCGGCGCTCGATCCGTGGCCCAGCTCTCCAGGTTTGGCGACGCCGTCGAACAGACCCATCGAGCCTTCGGCCACGACGATATCCGCCCCTTCGGCCTGATCCGAGATCGCCCCAAGCAGCCCGTCGCCCATCGCCCAACTATCAAGGTTGAACGACGCCCGCCCTGCCGCTGCGCGGTGAAAGGCCGGGTCGATATAATCAGGGCCGCTCTTGAACGGCTGTACGGTGAGGCCATCCTCAGCCAGCGCCCGCAAAAGGCCCAGCATCACGGTGGTTTTGCCGGTCCCCGAAGAGGGGGCCGAGATCAGAATGCCCGGAGGGTTCGTCATCGAGTCATTCATCCTCGGGGCTCCAGCTTGACCACGGGCTGTCCGCACTTTGCGGGCGATAGCGACGGTCGTAGTCTTTTGAGTACAGGCAGCTTTCGTCGAACCCTTCACCCGCTAGCGCAGGCCCGACCATGATCAGCGCGGTGCGCGAGATGTTTTCATCCAGCGCGTCTTCGAGGGTGTCCAATGTCGCGCGGATGATCCGCTCATCCGGCCAGCTGGCTCGATAGACGACCGCTACTGGGCAGTCCGCGCCATAGGCAGGGCTCAGATCGGCAATCACCTTGTCCAGGTTGCCGATCGACAAATGAATGGCCAGCGTCGCACCGGTACGGGCGAAGTTCTCCAGTGTTTCGCCTTCGGGCATCGAGGACGCACGGCCCGGGGTCCGCGTCAGGACCACCGATTGCGCCAGGCCGGGCAAGGTCAATTCAGTGCCCAAAGACGCCGCAGCCGCCGCGAAGGAGGGCACGCCGGGGGTAACGCTGACGGGGATGCCCATCTCTTTCAGACGGCGGATCTGTTCACCCATTGCCGACCAGACCGACAGATCGCCCGAGTGCAGGCGCGCCACGTCCTGTCCGGCCTGATGGGCCGCGTCGATCTCGGCCATGATCTGATCCAGATCCATCGGCGCGGTGTTGATGATCTTCGCGCCTTCGGGGCAGTGGCCCAGAATCTCTTCGGGCACCAGAGATCCCGCATAGAGGCAAACGGGGCTGGAAGCGATGATATCGCGCCCACGCAAGGTCAGCAGATCGGCGGCGCCCGGTCCGGCGCCAATGAAATGAACGGTCATGAGTGTCCTCCGATGGCAATGGCGCATGTAGCCAGCCGGTCGTCCGAGATATGTCTAGGTGAAAGAAGCCGCGCGCCATTCCCGGCGGCGGCCAATGCGGATGCTTCGGCCACGCTGCCGGTGCCATAGGTGGCTCGGCTGCGGTTCGAACATGTCAGGGTGCGCTGCCCTGCCAGATCGGCTGCGGCAACGAAATGCAAGGGCAGGGCAAGGCCTTCTGCGAAACTGGCCAGCGCCAGATGGCCCTCTTTGTCGGCAACGGTTGCCAAGGCTTGAACGTCATGATCAGCGGCAGCGGCGTCATAAGCCGCGCGCAGGCTGTCCACTGTTGCGCTTGATGAAAAGCCAAGGCCTGCGACGATCATAGCGTCACACTCCATTGCACGACCGGATAGGCCGATTTCCATCCGCGCCGAGGGCCGAGCGGTGCCGATTGCGCAAGCTCAATCCGCAGAAGATCTCCGCCCAATTCTTCGTGCCAGCGGGCCAGCAGCGCTTCGCTTTCCAAAGTAACGGCGTTGGCGACCAAGCGGGCGCCTGATGGAAGGGCATCGCGCAGCCACGCCAAGAGATCGGCGCTGAGACCGCCTCCGATGAACACAACATCGGGCAGAGGCAGGCCTGACAGCACATCCGGCGCGGTGCCATGAATGACGTTCAACCGATCCTGCCCCAAAGCGTCGGCATTGCGCCGAATACGTTCGGCACGGTCGGCACGCGGTTCGATGGTTGTGGCCGTCAAGGTCGGATCGCACATCAGCCATTCAATGCTGATCGAGCCCGTGCCGCCACCGATATCCCACAGATGCTCACCGCGTTGCGGGGCCAACGCCGACAGGGTTAGCGCGCGGATGGGGCGTTTGGTGATCTGGCCGTCGGTCTCGAAAATATCGTCGGGTTTGCCGGATGCCTTGGGGAAAACGCGCCCTTCGCCCGCAACCTCCAGCCCGACGCAGACCGGGTGATCGAACGTGCCCAGAAGCGCTTCGGTCAACGAGACCGAGCGCGCGCGTTCACGCGGGCCGCCTAATGCCTCCATCACGTGCAACTGGGTATCGGCGAACCCGGTCTCAGTCAGATAGGTCGCAAGCTTTGCAACGGCAGCACCATTGCGCAACAGGATGATCGCCCGTAGCCCCGGAGACAGGTGCGGTCGCAAACGCGTCAGAGGAGCGGCGTGAAGGCCAAAGGTCTGGGTGCCCTCTAACGGCCACCCCAAACGCGCGGCGGCCAGCGAAAAGGTCGACTGGCCGGGTCGCGCTGTCCACTCGGCAGCCTCGAAATTGCGTGCAATCACCGAGCCCGCGCCGAACCAGAAGGGATCGCCCGAGGCCAGAACCACCGTCGCACGACCCCGAAGTCCGGTCAGGATCGGCAGACCGTCGGAGAAAGGCACCGGCCATTCGATCCGCTCAGCCCCTGTTTCGGGCACCAGCGAAAGGTGGCGAGGCGGGCCCATGATGACCTCAGCCCGATCCAGCACTTGACGGTTTGCGGGCGACAGGCCATCAAGCCCATCTTCACCCAGGCCCAGAACGGTTAGCCACGGAGTATCAGACATGAACAACCCCCTGATCCCCAATGTGCTTATTCTGGGCGGCACGACCGAGGCGAACGCCTTGGCCAAAGCCGTTTCCGAACAGGGGCTTGCGGCGATATACTCCTACGCGGGACGAGTCGAGAAACCGCGCCCGCAGCCTTTGCCGGTTCGGGTCGGCGGGTTTGGCGGCGTGCAGGGTCTGGTTGCTTATATCCGCGACAACGGGATCAGCCATGTGATTGACGCGACTCATCCATTCGCCTCGCAGATGAGCCGAAACGCGATAGAGGCCTGCCGTGCAGCGCAAACGCCACTGGCCGCGCTGACTCGACCCGCTTGGTGCGCGCAGCCCGGTGATGACTGGCGACACGCTCCCGATATTCCCGCCGCAGTTGACGCGTTGAATGTCGAGGCGCAACGCGTGTTCCTTGCGGTTGGTCGGATGCATCTTGAGGAGTTCTCGGCCCAGCCCCAGCATCACTATCTGCTGCGTCTGGTCGAAGAGCCCGATGAGCTGCCCTTGCCGAATGTTGAAGTGGTCGTCGCCCGGGGCCCGTTTGCCGAGGCTGACGACCGCGCGCTGATGCACAGGCATGGGACGCAGTTGGTTGTGTCCAAGAACGCAGGCGGCACCGGCGCGCGGGCCAAACTGGACGCGGCGCGGGCGCTGGGTCTGCCAGTGCTGATGATCGACCGTCCGGTCCTGCCAGAGCGGACCGAGCTGTCGACGATTGCACAGGTTCTGGACTGGCTGGCTCATTCTGGGGTGAACCTAGGGGTGTAGACGATCGGCGCGCCGTCGCGTTCGATCACGCGGGTGCGCGATGATCCGACAATGACCACCGTCTGCATATCCGCCATCTCGGGCGTGGCCTCGGCCAGAGTGGAGATCCGGATCGCTTCGTCCTCGCGCGACACGGCGCGCGCGAAAAGGATCAGACGTTCAGGCTCACATTCTTCACGTAGGATTTCCAACGTCTTTACAAAGCCTTCCGGCCGCGATTTCGAGCGCGGATTGTAAAAGGCCATCGAGAAATCCGCCTGAGCCGCCAGACGTAGTCGCTTTTCGATCAGCGACCAGGGTTTGAGATTGTCGCTAAGGTTTATGGCGCAGAAATCATGCCCCATAGGCGCACCGGCGCGGGCAGACGCGGCCAGCATCGCAGTGATCCCCGGCAGCACATCAATCTGAAGGTTGCGCCATTCTTCTGGACCGTTCTCCAGCGCCTCGAAAACCGCAGCGGCCATCGCAAAGACACCCGGATCGCCCGAGGACACAACAACCACGCGTTTCCCGTCAGCCGCCATCTGTAGCGCGTGTTGCGAACGGTCGATCTCAACCCGGTTGTCACTGGCGTGCAGCGTCAGGCCGGGACGCTCAGCCACGCGCGCGACATAGGGGATGTAGCCCACCACATCGGTCGCATCGGCCAACGCAGCGGAGACTTCGGGCGTGACCAAGTCTTCATTTCCCGGCCCGAGGCCTGCGATCTTAACCCAGCCGCTCATGGCCGTCGTCCCTGACCGTGCACTAGGATGATCGAGAAATAGGGGGTGATCCCCTCACAATTCTCGGACAGTTTGCAAACGCGTTGGTTCGGCATTTGCGCGTATTCCACGATCCACGCGCGGTCATACATCCCAGCGGTCTTGAGCGCGCGCTTCACCTTGTCGATATTGCGCCCGATCTTCATCACGACCAGTGCGTCGGTCTGCGCCATACGCTCGGCCAGAACCTCTTCGGGCAGGGTGGCGGCCAGAACGGTCAGGATGTCGTCGCCCCATGTGATCGGATCGCCGGTTGCTGTCCAAGCGCCGGACATGCCGGTAATGGCCGGGACGACTTCGACGGGGGCGATGTCGCGCAAGCGGGTATAGAGATGCATGAACGAGCCGTAGAAAAACGGGTCGCCCTCGCAGAGAACAACGACGTCTTCGCCCTTCTCAACAAGGGCTTTCAGATGGTGCGCGCAGTCCTCGTAGAACGCCGCCAGCAACTCATTGTAGCGCGGATCGTTTAGAGGGATCTCGGTTGTGACGGGGTATTCCATCGGGAACTCCACCGCGCCTTCCGGGATCATACCGTTGACGATCTGGCGGGCCTGACCACTGCGGCCCGGCTTGCGGAAAAACGCCACGTGGCGGGCATTGCGCAGCAGGCGGTCGGCCCGCACGCTCATCAGGTCGGGGTCACCGGGGCCGAGGCCAACGCCATATATCTTGCCGGCGCTCATTCGGCGCGGCTCGCGATGGCGTTGATGGCGGCGACTGTGATGGCGCTGCCACCGAGACGGCCTTTTACGATGCAGGACGGCACCGGCTGTGCCTCCCACAAGGCGTCCTTGGATTCGACCGCGCCGACAAAGCCCACAGGGCAACCGATGATGGCGGCGGGGCGTGGGCAGTCGGGGTCTTCCAGCATGTTCAGCAGGTGAAACAGGGCCGTCGGCGCATTGCCAATAGCGACCACAGCGCCCTCAAGATGCGGGCGCCACAGCTCAAGCGCTGCGGCCGAGCGTGTGTTGCTCATCTCTGCAGCCAGAGGGCGCACGCGCTCGTCATGCAGGGTGCAGATCACCTCATTGTCGGCGGGCAGGCGGAACCGGGTAACACCCTCGCTGACCATGCGCGCGTCACACAGGATCGGCGCGCCGTTTTCCAGCGCGGTCCGCGCGGAGGATACAAAACCGGGTGAGAAATGGACGAATTCTTCCAGCCCGACCATGCCAGCCGCGTGGATCATCCGAACGGCGACCTGCTCTTCATCGGCGTCGAACCTGGCCAGATCGGCCTCGGACCGGATGGTTGCAAAGCTCTCCTTGTAGATCGCCGCGCCGTCGGTTTCGTAAGTGTAGGGCATCAAGTGAAGTCCATCGTCATCAGTGTTTCGGGGTCCAGCCCGCGCAGGATTGGCTCATCCCCCGCACGGCCCTGTTTGACAAGATCAAATCGTTCGTTCTGGCCGACTAAAGTCACATCCGCGGGGCCCATCCGGGCGCACCCTTTGGAACACCCCGAAACATGAAGTGTGCCGGGTACAAGCGGGGCCAATTCGCGCGCGATATCGCGGGTTTCCGCTTGCGCCTGCGGGCATAACGGAGCACCGGGGCAGGCGTCGGTGGTCATAAGCGGGTCGGTGCCGTCCATGACAAAACCCGGTGCGGGTATCGCCGCCCCGCCTTCCAGCAGGATCAGCCGCCACGGGGTGACACGCAGGGCAGAGGCGCCGCTGTCGCAGATCAGCACGTGCAGTTCATTTGCAGGGAGTTGACCGAAGGCCGCGCCATAGAGGCTGCCCAGAGCACAAGCGCCCGGTTGTAAAGATGAACCGATGGGGCCGGGGTCGCTCCCCTGCCATTCCGCAGGCAGACCAAACGCCGCCACGGCCCGCGCCATGCGTCGGGTGTCTGGCGTGAAGACCTCGGCAAACCAAGTGGCCAGAGCAATCAGGTGATCAATGGCCTCGGCTTCGGAGACGACACGTCCTGTCTGAGCCCCATCTGCGCGCAGGATCAGCCCATCGGCGGAACGCTCCAACCGGATATCGGCCGAGTCCGTCGCCAGCAGGCGCTCCGGTCCTGTATCGATGGCAAAGCCGAACTTGGCCGGTAACGCGGGCAACTCGTTCAGGCGGTCGATCAATTCCTGCGTCAGCCGCGCGGTCAGATCGCCCGGCTGATAAAGCGGTGAGACCAGAATGTTGCGCCGGACCTCGATACCCGGCTCTGCGTCCAGCAGCCCTAGCGCGGACAGCTCGGACAGCAAAGCTTGATGTTCCCCTTCCTGTACGCCACGCAACTGCAGGTTCGCACGGTTGGTCAGGTCGATTGTGCCATTGCCGAATTGCTGGGCCAGTTCACACAGGCCAAGCGCTTGTGGCGCGGTCAGCCGCGCCAGCCGAGGGCGCACGCGCACCACCAGCCCATCCCCAGACATCATCGGTCGGTGCGCGCCGGGGCACCAACCTTGGACGACTGGTTTTGGGGCGGGCGCGCTCATCCCAGCCCCTCCAGATCCACCCGGATCGAGTTGCGTCGCGTATTCCACAAACCGGCATCCAGCAAGGCGCGAAACCGGTCCTGCATGGCCTGATGGGCCTGCGGATTGGCCTGCTGCAGGAAGGCATCCACATCTTCATCGCCCAGCGTGGCATCGTGGTAGAGGTCGAACAAATGCGGCGCAACGGTACCCGACAGATGCGCAAACGAGGCCATATGATCCAATGTCGCGGCGATCTCGGCCGCGCCGCGGAAGCCGTGGCGTTGCATCCCGGCGATCCAGTCAGGATTGGCAGCGCGGGCATGGACAACGCGGCTGATCTCTTCCGGCAGGGTACGGGCGCGTGGGTTTTCGGGGTTGGTATTGTCCAGATGATACAGCTGCGCGGTACCACCCGTGGCCTTCTTGGCGGCGGCAAAACCGGCCTCATGCGTGGCGTAGTCATTGGCCAGCAACAGGTCGGTCTCGGTCAGGTCCTGCAGGTGAACAAAACTGTCGGCATGCGCCACGCGCTGGGTGATACCCGCCTTGTCCTGAACGATATTCTCGCCCTCCAGCGCAAAAGAGCTGGCCTCAAGCCATGCCTCACCGGCCTGCGCGCGCGCCTCGTCGGTATAGACCTCGGACAGTTGGGTCATGTTGACGCCATAGCTGCCGGGCGCGGGGCCGAAGACGCGGGCCGACGGGGCCTGACCGGCATAGGGGTTCCAGTCGGTCGCCTCATCCCGCGCCGCCAATGCGCGGACAGCCTGACCGTAAAGTGCCGAGAGGGTCGGGAAAACGTCCCGGAACAGGCCCGAGACGCGCAGCGTCACGTCCAAGCGCGGGCGGCTGAGGTCGGTGATCGGCAGAACTTCGATGCCCGAGACCCGCTCGGAGCCTTTATCCCAGACCGGTTTCACGCCCAAAAGGTGCAGCGCCATGGCGAATTCCTCGCCCGCCGTGCGCATGGTGGCCGAGCCCCACAGGTCGACGATGAGCCCCTTGGGATAGTCGCCTTCTTCCTGAAGGTGGCGACGGACCAGTTCCTCGGCCAGTTTGACGCCTTGGGTGTAGGCCGCCCGAGTCGGCACCGAGCGGGGGTCGGTGGTATAGAGGTTCCGCCCGGTTGGCAGAACATCCGAGCGACCGCGATAGGGGGAACCGGACGGCCCGGCCTCGATCCGCTTCCCGGCCAGAGCGTTGATCAGAGCGCTGCGTTCCGCTTGGGCCGAAGGCGCAGGGTCGAAAATACCGGAAACCTCAGGCGCGCGGCCATAGATATGCAGACCATCGCCAAACTGGCTTTCTTTGATGTCGCAAACAAAGCGGTCGATTCGGGTTATCGCCTCGGCAGTGCAGGTGGCCTGATCGAGGCCCAGATCGCTCTCCAACCCGATGGCCTGTGCCTCGTCGCGGATATCTTCCTGAAGGCGGTCGCGGCGTTTGGGATCAAGTCCGTCGGCATTCGAGAACTCATCGAGCAGAGATTCCAGCCGCACCATGCGATCCGGGGTGCCGCTTTCCTTCATCGGGGGCGGGATATGGCCCAGCGTTACGGCTCCGATCCGGCGCTTGGCTTGCGCGGCCTCGCCTGGGTCGTTGACGATGAAGGGGTAGATCACTGGCAAGTCGCGGATCAGCGCCTCGGGCCAGCAATTCGCCGACAGAGCAACGGACTTGCCCGGAAGCCATTCCAGAGTGCCATGTGCGCCGATATGGATCAGCGCGTCTGCGCCCAGCCCTTTGCGGAGCCACAAATAAAACGCGACGTAGCTATGGCGCGGGGTGCGAGACAGGTCGTGGTAGTCGTCATCGCGCAGCTCGGGCGTGCCGCGTTCGGGTTGTAGTGCAACCAGCGCGTTGCCGCGACGCAAGGCGGTGAAGTGGAACGCGCCCTCGGTAAAGATCGGGTCGTCCTCGGGCTTACCCCAAACGGTTTGGAGATCGGCGCGCAGTGGCTCGGGCAGGTCTGCCAAGGCTACCTGGTAGTCTTCCAGAGGCCATGAGATGCGCGCGTCTAGCAGGGTTTCAGCAATCGGCTCGGCCGGTGCGGTGCTGTAGCCCTCGGCCTGAAGATCGGTCAGCATCGCCTCGGCCGAGGCCAGAGCGTCCAGACCCACCGCGTGCGCCATTTGCCAGTCTTTGCCAGGATAGGTCGACAGCACCAGCACGGGCACCTGATCCGCCTTGGGTTTGTCATGCAGGGTCAGCCAGCCGGTGACACGGTCGATAATCGCTTCGATCCGCTCTTGCTCAGCCCGGTGGGCAAAGCGGGAATATTCCAGATGCGGGTCACGTTTGCCCGGTTCTTTGAACGAGGCAATGCCCGCCGAAATGCGCCCGTCCACTTCGGGCAGCACCACATGCATGGCGAGATCAGCGGGGGAAAGGCCCCGTTCGGCCTCGGCCCAAGCTTTGCGGCGGGACGTGGCGAGGGCCATCTGAAACACGGGCACGCCCGCCGCGTCCAAAGGGGATGTACCCGACGCGCCTTTGCCCGAGAAGGAGGTGGCATTGATGATCGCCGAAGGTTTCAGCGTGACGATGTTGTCACGCAGCCATTCAGCGGCAGCAGGAGCTTTGAGGGAGGGGGCGAAGAGGCCCACCGCCTCAAACCCGCGACCCCGCAAGCTGCGGATCACGGTGGCGACAGGGGCCGTGTCCGCCGAGGTCAAATAGGCCCGATAGAAGGTGACGACGATACGTTTTGCGTCGCCCGCAAAGGCAGTCTCAACCGGGATCACGCCGCGATCAGGACACCACGCGCCGGATTCGGGCAGAGTTTTGGCCCCCATAACCGGGCCGGCGTAAAGCCCCGCCGCCAATGCCATCTGCGCCAAAGCGGCCTGTGCCGCGACTTCACCGCCGGTGTCGCAAAGATGTGCCAGACGGCGCAGGGTCGAGACGGGCAGGGTGGAATACTCATCCAGCCGCGTATCCTCACGCCCGTCGGCGGGCAGGACGGCCAGCGCGATCCCTTTGGCCTGCGCCAGCGACAGAACCTGCTGCAACCCGTAGGACCAGTAAGGCACGCCGCCGATCAGGCGGATCAGGATGCCCTTGGCCCCCTCCAACGTCTGTTCGACGTAAGTATCGACCGACAGCGGATGCTTCAAAGCCGTCAGGTTGGCCAACCGCATCGTCGGCATCCGACCCTCCGGCCCGCCACCACGATGCCAGCCCGCCGCAAAAGCGCCAAGGTCGCTGTCCGAAAAGGACAGCACCACCAGATCCGCCGGGCTTTGGCCCAGATCGGTTGGGGTTTCCGCTTCTTCTAACCCGTGGCTTTCGCGGAAGACGACGTGCATGGGTCTTACTCGGCGGCCTCGGTTACACCCGCGAGGATTTCGCGGATTTCTGCTTCTTTGATGTCGTCATGCTCGGCGATCACCACCATGCGCGAGCGGCGCTCTTCGCCGGGTCCCCACGGGCGATCGTATTGATGACGCACACGGGCACCAACGGCCTGCACCAGCAGGCGCATCGGTTTGCCTTGAACAGCGGCATAGCCTTTGACGCGCAGGATGTTCAGCTCATTGGCCAGACGTTCGATCTTGGCGACCAGATCGGCAGGGTCGGACTGTTCCGGCAGATCAACGATGATACTTTCGAAATCGTCATGCTCGTGATCGTGGTGACCGTCGTGATGCGATGGACGGGCGTCCATGTCATCTTCAGCAGCCGCTTCCAGACCAAGAACAACGCGGACGTCCACGGCGCCTTCGGCCACTTCGACAACGGGTAGCGGGCGAGGGGCCTCGGCGGCGATGATCTTTTTCGCTTCGGCCACGCCTTCGGGACCGGCCAGATCAGGCTTGGTCAGCAGGATGATGTCGGCGCAGGAAATCTGATCCTCGAACACCTCGGACAAGGGCGTTTCATGGTCGATCGAGTCATCGGCCAGGCGCTGAGCGTCCACGGCTTCGACATTCGGCGCAAAGCGACCAGCGGCGACAGCCTCGGCATCGGCCAGCGCGATCACGCCATCGACGGTGATTTTCGATCGGATATCGGGCCAGTCGAACGCCTTCAGCAGCGGCTTAGGCAGGGCGAGGCCGGAAGTTTCGATCAGTATGTGATCAGGGCGCGGCTCCAGCGCCATCAGGGCTTCGATAGTCGGGATGAAGTCGTCGGCCACGGTGCAGCAGATACAACCGTTCGCCAGTTCCATGATGTTTTCCGCCGGGCAATCGGGGATGGCGCAGGATTTCAGGATGTCGCCATCGACGCCAACATCTCCAAATTCGTTGACCACAACGGCCAGACGCTTGCCCTGCGGGTTCTGCATCAGGTGTTTAACCAGAGTCGTCTTGCCCGAGCCCAAGAAGCCAGTGATCACGGTGACGGGGAGTTTTTCCAAGTTGCTCATTTCAGGGCTCCAATCGGGGGAATGCGGGCTGCGCAGTTTTTGCGGAAATGTTCAGGGCGCTCACGCCATTTGACCAAGCCGTCCTCGGTCGCGAGGTACTTGGTGGCGCCGTCAACGATCACGTCGACATGGTCGGTTTCGTTCAGGTGCTCATAGACGAAGGTCCAGCGATCCGGGCCGCCGCGCAGCACGATGGAACAGCCCTCGTTGCAGTTCGACAAGCATTCCACGGCTTTAAGGGTAATCCCTTCCGGCAGCTCCGCCTGTTCAAGCGCCTTGTGCAACAGGGTGCCGGGGCGTTTCGCGTCGTCTTCAACGGGCAGCCCGCGACGACAGGTGGTGCAAACCAGCAATTCGACCGGAGCGGTCTCGGTCATGTCTCTCATCCCCCCAAATCCTCATCGTGGGGGACGGGGTTTCATGCGGGTCCCTTGACCCGACACCGGAACACCCCGTCCGGTTTCATCTTCGGGCGCTGGCAGGTCTCCCGGCTTGCGGATGTCAGAGGCGTCCTCTGTCGGATGTCCCGCCTTCCCGGCTTTGCGCCAGTGGCTTGGGCACCCTCTCCGGTCACGGTCGCGGGGGCGGCTGCGTTTGGCGGAAAACCCGTTGACGCATTCCCTTTTCATCTGTTCTCACAGACACCAACATGAGGCTCATGCGGCACGCACCCGCAGCTTGTCAAGCGCGATGCAGCTCAGACCGCTGCGGCACGTTGAAAAGCGACCTGCCAGCGTCGCTAGGCGGCATGAACAGGGCGCTGATGCATGGTCGCATGGCCTCAAATCGCAAACGGAGGCGAAATCCATGAAAGTAGGTTTTATCGGGCTTGGGAATGTGGGCGGCAAGCTGTCAGGGTCATTGCTGCGCAATGGAATCGACCTGACGGTTCATGACCTGAGTTCCGATCTGGTTGAGGGTTTTGTCGCGCAGGGGGCCAAAGCGGCTAAAAACCCGGCCCAGATGATGCGCGATTGCGATGCCGTGATAACCTGCCTGCCGTCGCCAGCGGCCTCGGACGCGGTGATGCAAGAGATGTTGCCAGAGGTTGGTCCAGGTAAGATTTGGATGGAGATGTCCACCACCGACGAGGCTGAGGTCAAGCGATTGGGGGCATTGGTTCTGGAGCGCGGAGGGGCCGCAGTCGATTGCCCTGTTTCGGGTGGCTGTCACCGCGCGGCGACGGGCAATATCTCAATCTTCGCTGGCTGCGATCGCGATACGTTCGAGCGTATTTTGCCTTTCCTGACCACCATGGGGCGGCGCGTTCTGCACACCGGAGAGCTCGGCTCGGCCTCGGTTCTGAAGGTACTGACCAATTATCTAGCCACGGCCAACCTAATCACTTGTGCTGAAGCGTTGGTCACCGCCAAGGCCGCCGGGATGGATTTGAACACCACCTATGAGGCCATCAAAATCTCGTCGGGGACATCGTTCGTGCACGAAACCGAAAGCCAGGTGATCCTGAACGGTTCGCGCGATATTTCGTTTACGATGGATTTGGTGAAAAAGGATATCGGCCTGTTTCAGGACGTCGCCGACCGCGCCGGTGTTCCGCTGGAAATCAATCCGGTGATGATCAAGATATTTGAGGATGGCATCGCCCGGTTTGGCGAGCGTGAGCTGTCGCCAAACATCATCAAACGCCTTGAAGAGGCCACGGGTTTGGACATCCGCGCACCGGGTTTTCCTACGGAAATGCAAGACGATGAGCCGGAAGAACCAGGGTACGAGGTTGTGCCTCAGGGGCGTTCCTCCTGAAACTGATTTCCGGAGGCGGTATTTAGAGGAAGGGGATGTGGAGGCGAGTACCGGAATCGAACCGGTGTACACGGATTTGCAATAGGTGTATATCAAAAAAAATGTATTAAAATAATGGTAAAGAACACAAATTATAGTCCGTGTACAAAAATGTGTACATGATTCCATCACTCAATTTCCGAGTGTCGTTCTGTTTCCAATTGCTGAACACAGTGTATAGCAAATTGAAAATATCATCGTATTTTGCGATTATTACAACAAACGCCTTGAATTGCGTAGCAGATCATATCATCTTGATCGTCACGAGCAGTTATGGATCAGATATGGAAACAAAGTCGGATCGATTTCAGCGTTTAGCGGAAGCGCGCGTGACGAAGGCAATATCGATGCTTCGTTCGATTTCAAAGCTATCGAATCGGAGTCACTATGAGTACTCACCGGAAGACGTGCGGCAGATTTTTCAAGCGATAAGGCGGGAGACCGAAAGCGCCAAGGCGGCGTTTGAAATCGGTCTTAAGCGCGATGGCGACAGCGGGTTCCATCTGGGAGGAAAAGATAGTGGTGAGTGAGTTGAAAAGCGTTTGGGAAATGAACTTGATGGATGGAAAAAACCCCATCCATACGGGAGGCTTTCTCACTGCATATGATCATCGAGAGTTCTCTCCCGAAGAGGTTGCGGCTCGTGAGGGTGGGCAGAACTCAATGGATGCCGGGCGAAAAGAAAAAGGCGTCACGCAGTTGGTTTTTCAGAAGCTGACCGCCAGCGGTGACAACAAAGAGAAGCTGCTTGAGCTGTTCAAGTTCCGCGATTTGCTGGAGCCCCGCCTTGAGATTTTCAAAAAAGAAAAGAGAAACAACCTCTTTGCGAAGAGCCTAGAGGAATTTCTGAACGGCGAGACACTCTCGGCGTTGCTAATTCGAGATTACAACACCTGCGGCTTGGGGGGTAAGTGGGACAGGTATGAGCGCGGAGATCACTTTGCTCGCTTGGTTTGTGCTCTTAACTTAGATGATAAGGCTGACGAAGATGCAAACTCGGGCGGCTCGTACGGCTTGGGCAAGACGACTTACGCTAAGAGTTCAAATATCAACACAGTTATCTATCATTCTGTGTTTGATGCTAGCGAAGATAGCGAAGGCGTGCAGCGCCGTCTGATGGGTGCTGGCGTTTATCCAAAGCATGAATACAAAGGCGACAACTACGGTGGTTTTGCATATTTCGGCGCGCCATCCAGTACCGACAGCGCCGTTGCAGCTCCATATGAAGATGATGCCGCGGCAGAAATGTGGGACAATGTTTCCGAGATTTTTGGAGTCGACCTGAGCCGAAATGACAAGGTTAAAGGGACCGACATTCTTATCCTGATGGACTCCCTTGATCTTGAGAAGCTGAAGAAGGCTGTTGAGGATTATTACTTCCCAGCACTAATTTCTAAAGACTTGTCGGTGCGCTTTATTGACGAGAAAGAGAACCTTGAAGTGCCATCAGTTCTTACCCGTCAGGACCTTGATCAGTTTGTTCGACTCTACAAAAAAGCCTCAAGCACTGAAGTGACAAAGGAAGAGACCTTAAGGGTCGACTCCTTGAATAAGGTTGAGGGCAAAGGAATAGGTCGCATTGCATTTGAAGCCGCCGAGCCCGACGAAGCGGTTTCAACTCGACGCAACTGTGTTGCGATTATGCGGGGAACCGGGATGGTCATTAACTACGCCAAAATGGGCGGGGACCAGTATGAGCCTGCGGTCGGAGTCTTTCTCGCGAATGAGGACATCTATCCTTACCTTCAACTTGCAGAAAATGCAGCACATTCTGAGTGGAGCGAGCATTCAAGAAGGCTTCAGCAAAACCATCCTGGCATAGGGAAAAAACTCGTCGGTCGCGTGAACAGTGCTGTGAAGAGTCGGTTTGTTGATTTTCAGAGAAACCTTCAGCCAGATGTGTCCGAAAGCCGAAGTGAAAGTGGTTTGCTTGCAAGGCTTTTGACCGGTGCGCTTTCAGGTACAAAAGGCGATGCGCCGCCGAAGAAAACATTCCACAACCCTGTGTCGCTGCATTTGACACACAGGAAACGCGAAGCAGATAAATCTGTTTGGAGGCTTCAAGTGCATGACTGCGAGCACACTCCTGAAGCGCCATTCACTTTGACATTGAACCCATCAATTTCACTCGCGGGAGACGCGAAGAAGGTCGCAATTAAGCATATGGATTTCTTGATAAAAGATCAGACAGGAAAAGTGTTGGCTGGGGGCAGCAAGCCCACGCTCAACTATAATTTCTCTAGAGGTATGGCTCTGGATTTTGACGTGGAGTTCGACAATCCGGGAAGACACAATTACGTGGTTCAGTGCAAGTGCGTAGCGGAGAACGGAGAGTTTGATGTCGACTAAGGATAGAAAACTCATCTTTTCGGTCACGCGATCGGACTTGCTGTTCAACTTTGCTGCCAGTTTTGACGAGGTTTTTCGCTTCTCTACTGGAGCGGGAGATGAACTAAGCAGTGAGCAGGGTGTTAGGCAGCAAGAGGCAGTTGGTTTCGATTTTCAAAGTGAGTGCGCTCCGACAGTCGAAATTCTTCCATTTGAGAATTTGCTGAAGGAGTTACTGGATGCAGACCCCGAAGAGTTTGAGGCTCATATAACGCTTGAAGACATCGCGCTTGGCATCCGGAAGCCGATACTTAGCGTTAGCGCCGCCGACTTAGTTGAACGACGCGTGTTTAAAGTAGATCTGCATGACGACTCAGATTTTGGTTTCAGTAGAGGATTTATTGTTCGGTGTTTTGTTTCGCGCGTCAGTGACGTCAGCCAAAGCGCTGGCGTAATTTGGTCAAAGTCACAGATTGTTTCTGAGTCGACATTTGTGGTGAAGTCTTCAGTAGATGAAGCACTTTTTGAGATCGCGTGGACAACATTTAAAGACCATGAGGACAGAAAACACGTTTTATACTTTGTTGATTGGGTGAGTGATCAGGTTTCGGACACTCCACATACAGAGTGCTTTCAAGTCAAAGCAAATAACGATTTGAAGACACAGTTTAAGAGGCTGGAAAACAACTCTCACTTTGGTGAACTGTCTGTAAGAATGGTTGTGGATAGAATTATTGCCGATCTTGCAGAAAACACACTTAGGTGCGCCGAACTTGAGCACGAGCCATTAGAAGGATCGCTTCATGAGAAGATGCTTGAGTTGTTCAGGAGCATAAATTTGGATTTTGATGAACTTGCAGCTGACTATCAAAAAGGCGACCGGTTAGATCAACTGCATGTCGTCTCAAGTGTCTCTCGTGCAGTCCAGAGGTCTACCAAGATTGCTGCAACATTGAGCGGTGTTAAATTCGGAGGTTATCGTCGGTCATGAAGCTGCCTGTTATCACTAATGAACAAGCGACTATCGCTTGGAATTCCATGCGAGATCACGACTCATATGACGCTTCTGAGCTTGTTTTGGATTTTGTCGGCTCAGATGATGAAGACGAATCTCTCTCAGACTTAGAGCTAATTGAGCTCAACGATCATTTGCTAGACGTTCGGCACAAGTACGCCGAAAAAAACAAAAAGAATGTCGGTGGTTTAATTGATGCTGACGTAGTGGAGCCAGTTCACAGAGCGTTAAAGGATCACGCAACCGCTTACCAGTTGAGCCAATTAGGTTTTTGGCGCTGGCTGAGCAATATTTCGTGTAACGGCTCGCTTTGGCAGTTCATTAAATGGCGGTTTGAAAGTGAGCAGCAGGTGAATTGGGGTATAACTTCGCCGGGTTCCATCATTGAGGTTTATTTCTATCGCGCTTGGCTTCGTGGTCATAAGATGTACGACGCGTCAGCCGAAGACCCTTACCACTATGCGCGGCGGGGTTCTAGCGATGTTTGGCGGTCACACATTCTCCGGCAGGACTTTGGAAGGGACAGGGAGTTTGTGAAAGCATTCCTAGATACCATCTACGATGCAAACGGGCAGGTGCAAGTGGGCACTCTAGAACTCCGAACCAAGGTGATCCCGGCGCTTCGGGCGTGGACTTCTGGCTCGACGTTCTCGCATCTTACCTATACTGAGTGTAAACAACTCATAGGAAGACTGCGAGAAGAGGGAATCTAGTGCTAGCGGCGGAAACGTGTACCGAAACTGAACTAAGCGAGATAAAACGAACTGCGGGTGTGGTTGAGCGATCCATTGCGATCAACGGTCGTCTGTTTCGGGAAACGGTTCTCTCTACAAAGCCAGAGCTTGAGCCTTCTGCCGATTTCTTTGTGTCTCGTTTGTCTGAACCCGTGAAAGCAGAGCCAGGCGCGCCGTCAAAGCGACTAAACTACATAGACTTGTTTTGTGGCGGAGGTGGGCTGTCCCTTGGCGTTACTCAGGCTAGCCAGTTTCTCGGGCGGCAATCGCGATTGCTCGCGGCTGTAGACTTAGACAAGAACGCCCTTGAGCTTGTCAAAAGACAATTTAGACCGCTGGTCTCCAGAGCAAAGTCTGTTGAAGACCTTATTCGCTATGACGTGGACCTTTCGGGCAATCTGGATGACTTTGTTGTAAGCCCTGAAATCGTCGACAGTCAGATAGCGCAGTTCAAGGGGAAGGTTGATCTGTTAGTCGGAGGACCGCCTTGTCAGGGTCATTCAAACCTCAACAATCGTACTCGTCGATTTGACAGCCGTAATCTTCTGTATCTGATAATGCCGGCATTTGCTGTCGCGTTAAACGTTCCTCACGTCATTATTGAAAATGTACCAAGTATTAATAACGCCAAAGAAGAGGTCGTTCCTCTAGCGCGTCGAATTTTTGAGGCTAATGGTTATCAAGTAGAAGATACTGTAGTGAACGCCGCGGATTTCGGCACTGCCCAAACAAGGTCTCGGCATTTTCTTGTCGCAAGCAATAAATCGCGCCCCACATTAGGTCCGTCACTTGAACGGTTTATGGTGGATCGCATTTCCTTTGATACGATCTGCTCGGATATGCCGGGTCTGGATCCAGAACTATCCATGATTGAGGCGAATGGGCAGTTGTCTGAGGAGAACAAAGCGCGTGTTAATTTCCTGCATGAAAACGATCTATTTGAATTACCCAATGGCGAAAGACCTCAATGCCATCAAGATGAGCATACTTACCCGTCGGTTTATGGCAGGATCCGTGGTGATCAACCTATGACCACAATAACAACCGGCTTTGGGTCGCCAGGAAGGGGGCGCTACATACACCCTCACGAGCGGCGCGTCATAAACATTCGAGAGGCAGGACGACTACAAGGCTTCCCAGACAAGTATTGGGTGCCTGCGATAGAGGCAGACCTGAAACGGGCACATTTTCAAAAGATTGTTGGCGACGCGGTGCCGCCGTTACTTGCCTACCCACTGCTGGCGTCTCTCATCGGGCATCTTGAATAGATTCTCCGAATGCAAACGGGCTAAAGCAATTCAATCGCGTTTCGTAACTTATTCTCGTTCAGGTCTATGTAACGCATTGTTGTGTTGAGGTGCTTGTGGCGCGCGAGGGCTTGGATCACGCGTGCATTGATGCCTTTGTCAGCCAGCTCAGTCAGGAACTGACGACGACCACTGTGCGAGCTTGCACCCTTGATGCCAGCCAGTTTGTAGAAGCGCGCAAAAAGGTTGATGATTGTCTGTGCGCTGAACCCGCCGCCCTTTGCGCTGAAGAAAAGCGAAGCATCTTGGTTGTGGACGTGGCGCGGGTGTTTTGCTGCGTATGTCGTTAACGTCTTGCCCAGACGCTTGCTTACCAGCACTGTTGCTGCGTTGTCGCCTTTCGTCTGATCCGCCGTTAGGTAGATCGTGTCACGTACCCTACCTTCATCTTCAAACACATCACCAACACGCAGCGCTGCAATTTCACAAGCGCGCATTCCAGCAAAAAAGCTGAATGCGAATATGGCGCGGTTGCGGGCGCTGTAGCGATGAGCATCTAAGACTGCATAAACGCGTTTCTGTTCTACTTTTGTCAGTAGTTTTGCCTGTTTCATATCTCATCCTAAATGTGTGGTTTCACTGTAGTTCATGGTAAAACCACACATTTTGCCAATCGATCGAAAAAGGCGGGTAAGCTAAGACTTTGTAATCAATGGCAGTTCAGTGAATATGTTATAGATTGTATAAAACCTAATATTTCGCTGGTAACGTGTCGTCGCTTGCAACCGCCGCAATCTTGTGATGCTCAAGCAGGTAGGTTTCTAGTTCCTCTTTTATCCCATTCAGAATTTGAAGATCGCTGTCTGCGATGCTGCCCAGCTTTTTGCGGCTCATATGTGCAAAGGCGATTTTGACCTTTGTTTTGTTCAGGCAATTGATTGCGGTCGGGACTGAGAAGTCGCTTTGCTTGGTTTTTTGAACAGCGAACCAACTTTTGCTACGCCAGCACCAGTCCATGCTGAACTGCTCGGCAGTTTGTACAAACGAATGCTTTTGCAGTTCTGTATAAATTCGTTCCATCAATGACATTTGAAATCTCCTTAAGTCGAATGTGTTGGCATCTTTGCCATTGTTTTTTGCTGCTGCTTCGCATCAGCAGCCGCTACAGCAAATCGCTTCGCTGCCGCTTCACATTTGCCGCATCAGCAGTATTTTGGGCAGAGCTATGCTTTCGGAATGTTGCTTGAAGCATTGTCTGCATGAATGAGGCTTTTCCTAGAGCCAATAGATCAAGCCTTTCCTCGGCGTGATCTATTGGCGCAACTTTTCCTGTCGCGTTTTTGGCTACACGCACCAAACCACATGGGAAGAGCAGGTTTTGCGATCATCTCTTTACTGGGCTTCAACGCACGCGCTGGGGCTGGTGTAGCGAAGCTGATCCAGCGCGATGACGGGTACTGCAATGCAGCTTGTCGTTCCGTCTCACTAAAATTCACGCATCACTGCGCTACAACCATTACGACAGCAGTAAACACGGTTCCGCGATGGCGGTGTGCTTTAGGCATCCTGCGCGCGATGGCAGGGTAGACTGTTGAAGCGCATAACTGACAATGCGATTGCTTACCGTCACACAACAGAACGGGTTCACAGCACGATTACGACTGGCGTGCCAACCTTGTGGTCAATTTTTTGGAGCAGGCGGCATATGCCTTAGCCTGTTAAAGTTATTTATTATCTGCGCGCAGACGGCGCGTGATTTCCTGAGTATTTTGGCTTTTTGGGTTTTGACGGCTCTGCAACACGCACGGGTTTGACAGGTGGCTTGGGGTCTGTAGCTGTTTCTCGCCCTTTCGCTTTGCGCCGTTGGGTCGTCGCACCGCTTTCGTTCAAGTCCGTACTAAGCTGCTGGATGTATTGGCTGGTTAAGTCCAAGAGCGCACCTGCAATCGCCAGCCGCTCCGCGTTGCTGTTGGCGCGACGTGAAGTTTGTAAGCGTTGAAGCGAACTTTTAAGGTCATCTAATTTCATCTCGTTCTCCCACTCGTATTTAGCTTTAGCGAGCTAAGGAGTTTTGAAAGCTCTGTTAGCTGACAGAAAGGGAAAGCGTGTTAACACGTTTTTGACAGTTCTCTTGAACTTAAAAAGCCCCAGCGAAGCTGAGGCTTTTTGGTCATTTAACAATGCGCAAGGGTGAGCTTGGCGGGTGTGTCGTGGGTTGAGCCAGCATCCTCGCATTAGGCACAATTTCGCGCCAACTGCCGTCGCTGGTTCTGATGATTTCGTCAATTTCGTCTGCGCTCAGTTGCTTCCCTTCATTGTGCAAGATGTGCTGTACACGAGCGCGGATACGTTTTGGGTCGGCGGCGTTAAAATTGATTTTTACGCAACGGCTTAGTAGCCCTTTGTCCAGTTTGTCCAAGTAGTTTGTGGTCAAAACACAAACGATATTAGGGGTGTTAAGGAACGCTTTCAACGCGCGCTGTGCATCGTCAGTCAGGTTGTCCACTTCGTCGAAAATGAAGTAGTGCAGCGAGCTTGCGTTGTATGACACAAACTTTGTCTGTGCCGCGCATGTCTTCAAAATCTCCCTGATGCTTTCAGTTTTTTGGCAGGAAATTAGTTTTGGGAAGACTTCGATTTCCTCACCGCTTTTTGCTTGCTCGAATTCGCGACAAAAGATGTCTGAATAAGTTGTCTTGCCAGTGCCATATGTTCCGTAAAGGCAAAGGGCAGTTTTGCCGCTTGCAGGAAAGGGATAGCCGCCTGTGATGAGCGCATTGATTTGGTTTTCAACGGTGCTGTTTGCGAAGACCATTTCGGCGGTAGATTGAGGCGCAGTGTTTGTCATTGTCGTCGCTCCTTATGCCGCTTGCTTTTCGTTTTCGCGCTGTTCATCGCGAACACGCTTGTTAAAAGCGCTGTTTTGTTCATCAGCAGCCGCTTCCTCAGCCTCGCGCTTAGCAGTTTTCTTCGCCGCTTTTGCTTTGGTGTTGTAGAGATTTGACAGAGCGCCAGAAACTACAGTTTTGCCTGGGATACGCTCTTTGCTAACTTCGTCTTCGAAAACAACGTGCTTTACTTCAACGTTGCCACGTGCATTTAGCGTCCCAACAAGCACAACATACTGTCCCGCCGCATCCGTCGCGTATTGCGAGATTTCTTCGCAGGCAACTTCAACGATGTTGTTGGCGGCATTAGCAATTTTGCGACCTTCAACGGCGCGCTGTTTTGGCGTTTTGGTGTTTTTGGCGAGTGCCGAACGGATTTCTTCGATGCCGCCACGGTCAGTAATAAAGCTCGCAATTGCGTTGCCTGTCCCAACGCCTTCTTGGGCTGCGCAGCTCAGAACGCGAGCGTATGAATTGACGCGGCGGCTATCTGTATCGCTGTCGCTGAATACATACTTGGTGACAAGCTGAATGAAGGTGGGAGTTTTGGCAGTTGAGATATTGCGCTTTTGGACTTCGCCCAGCAGCCAGTCGTATTTGTCGGCATCAACGTCATTGCCGTCTTTGGCGTCCAAGTAGATCGTGTAAATGTCGCCAAGCAGTTCATACAGGCGCTGGTTTGCAGTTGCGTACAAAGTATTCTGCCATTCTTCACGATCTGCGAAAAGCGTGTTAACACGCTTCTGGAATGCGGCGAGGGTGGAGTTTTTGATGTCAATGTTCTTAGTCATTGCTTTTCCTTTCTGTTTTAGCAATTACGATTTCTTACAAGCGATGACTAAGTTGTATCTTAGGTAGCTGTTGTTAACTTCGAGCAAGGATTGATAATCTCAATGGTTGTTAACACATGAGGCGATATTTTATCTCACAACACCCCACTTTTGGCAGCTACAAAGATCCGGTGCCCTTCAAAGTCGAATCATCGCCTTATTACTGGTGGTGGTATGCGCTGACGCTGAATGAGAAATACGAAAAAGCCAGCGAACGCAGTGACGGCGGTTTTGAGCAGGTCTACGAGGACTTCGGTGACGTGCGTTACGAAGGTAATCGCTATTTCGCATTTTGTGGCTGGTGGCGCGAACGTGTTATCACGCTTGAGACGCGCGGTGCCTATCTCTTCGCGGAACCTGTATTACCAGGCAAAAGCGTTTCGATTGTAAAAGACTTGGACATGGCGGAGGGCGCAATCGCGGACCCGCAGCGTCTGCTTGTGAACATCCCGCTGGATGCGCAGCGGAAACACATTGAATGGCGCTTGAACAACATACTGAAAAAACACCTCAAGCCTGAAGCCGCCCGTGCTGTGAAATCTGTGCGCAAGAGCAAGGCGCGCTACAGCATGGAAAAACCCGTTGTGCCTGATGCTCTCAAAAAGTGCTTCGACCTATACGATGCAAAACAAGTGGCACTAGGGCAGGGCGAGAAGGTCGGAAATTTTGAACTGGCAAAGCGTGCGAAGATAAATGTGCAGGAGCGCGAAAAGAAGGACGAAATCAACACGGCTGAAAACTATCGTCGTACGGTGTCCGCTACCGTTTCGCGTTATATCAGGCAGGCTGAACGAATGATTGAAAACGCTGGGCAGGGCAAGTTTCCCTAGCCTTTCTATTTCTGATTTAGATCGCTTTCTTCGCAGAAGGTAGCAGACATATGAGGCAACAATAGGAGCCGTGATATGTCTGTACTATCCATACTAACCGTAAAATCTGTCACCCGTGCCAGCAAGCAAGACCCTGCTCATTTGCGTCGCCGCAAACTCGTCGCCGCAATCGAAGAGCAGATGAACGTGGCGGCTGCTGCGGCGAAGGGCGAAAGCTATGAGGTGACGCGCAAGACATGGATCAAGAATGAGCAGGGCGAAAAGGTGCTGGTGGATAAGCTGCGCAAAGTACGTCCGTGGTTCTTTGAACAGGACGGCGGCTGGTATGTGCAGTGCAAGTACGGAAACAAAGCACTGTTGATTGGCAACGGAAACGCGGTTTTTGTGAAAGCGTTGAAAGACGTCGCTGGCGTATTGAGCACGTTGAAGGCGGCGACGGAAGCTGGCGAACTTGACGTGGCGATTGCAAAGGCAACACAGCGCAAGAAGGCAAAGTAAGACGTCGCATAATTTTTAGGGCGGTTGGATTGCCGCCCTTTTTGATCTCAATAATTGCCTTTTTTGACACTGTCGCAGTATCGCTCAAACCCAGCTACGCTCAATGGTCCGCGTTCTACGCTGTAAAACGTAGAAACTCTTTCAGGCGCCACACAAGTTTTTCCAAACTTTAAACCGCAGTTAAAAACCAGCATGTCACGGCATGGAGCAACGCTTTTTGAATTATTGGTTTTTAGTCCTGCTAATTCGACTGCTTCAGTTAAAATGCTAAAGGCGGCGCTTAGGCTCTCAATATTGTTTGACGATAGCGAAATATCATCAACATAGACTGCGGCTGTGACCTCTAGCGGCATCTGCTCAAGTGCTGAACCGACGGTAGAGTGTTCAAGCACTAACGTTGATAAAATTGGGGATTGAACGAAGCCATATGGGAGCGCGTAGCCGGGGTCTCCGTAAGGGTTTTTCACTGTCGACCATCGCGAATAGTGCGCTGACCTCGCTACGCCTATTCTACGCAAGCTTCGCGCTACTCGATTTCGCGCAATAGAATAAAAGAAGTTTTCTATATCAATCTTGCAGAAGTAGTTGTTAGCGCGGTGTGCATGGATAGCTGCAACATGACCACCGCGGCGAAGGTGAAAGTAATAACTTGGGAAAGTATGTGCAGCTTCGACACGTTTCTTTACGTCCTCACCAATTTTTCGTCCAAGCTCAGATGGAGCAAAAACTGGTTTCCCGTTTAACCTGAAAGAATGGGTGTAGTTTTCGAATTTCACGGACATAGTTGACAACCTTGCTTACGAAGTCTGCGATTTTAATGAAAATGACAACCAGCCAGTAGATGACTGGGAGCCACAAACGCAGCTTGTAAGCAAGGCGAGTGAGTTTGGATTTTTCGTTCATCGTAACTCTCCTTCATGTATATCCAACGGCAACCTACAGCTTCATTCACACGAAGCTGTCAACCAGAGGAAACAAAAACTAAAGTTGTTCCTGAAAACTAATACTCAAGTTAATCCATAAGGTTACTCAAGGTATTAGCCAATGTAAGCTGCGGGCTATCGCCGTTGACGCTCGGAACCTAGATCGCGTTGAAGTTGAACGCAAGGGCAAAATCCAACCAATTTAGTGCCGCCCGTTGAGTATCCGCAGTAGTGTACCGCCCTCTATCAAGTCTTCGTTCTTTGCCGCCAGCGCTTTCATAGCGATTTCTTCTGTCACAGCGTAGTCCTGTCGTTCAACGCCCAAAGCCGCCAGCAGCTCAGTTTCATCTAGTTTGCCCGCTGCAAGCATGTTGAACGCCGTTTCCACCACACCGCTGCTGTTTGCTGTTACTTCTTTCTTTGGGCTTTTTCGCATGTCACGTCCGCTGTGAATTTCAGCGTTTAGCAATGGGCTGTACTTGCTGTAGTGCTTGTCCAACATCGCTGTGCTGTTGCCCATTTGTTTGCTCAAAGCGTGTGTGCTGATGCCGCGCTTCAAATCCCGCGTCGCATAATAATGCCGTAAGCTGTACAGAGTACGCGATTTGCCATCAGCGCCAACCTTCAATCTCAAGTCGTCGAGCAGTGCGTTAAATGCGCGGTTTAAGCTAGCGATGTTGGCAACAGCGCCCAAGCGCGTGGTGAATACATGCGCGTCATTTGTGGCTGCGATGAGCTGAGCGAAGCTGTCGTAGCTGAGAGCAGGGTTCAGCTTACTTTGCCTGTCCAAGTAGCCTTCCACAGTGTCTCGCGCCACTGCGCTTCTCTTTCGCGTTTTTCCGTCTACATTCACCACCAAATAGCGCTCGCCGTTATTCTCCTGCCATTCAATGTTGCGCCAACGTAGCCGCAAAGCCTCAGTGCCATGTCGCACGCCAGTGTTTGCCAAAAACAGCACGTAGTTTCGCAACACTTCGCGTGTCGCGATAGCTTTCTTGTCTTTCGTCTTTTTATGCCAGCTGCGCAGCGCCGTATAAATCTTCTTGTACTCTGCGTCCGTGAAGCTGCCTCTGCTTTCGCTTTTGACGCCTTTGTTAAGAAGGGTAGGGCGCATGGATTTTACGATCCAGCCATGCAGTTCTGCTTCGTCTAAAACTCTGTTCAGCGCTGCATTGTGATTATTGATGCCGCTTTGTGAGAACGGTTTTTTGTTCGTCTCAGTACGCCACGCGTCAAAAGCCGTCAGCGCAGCCAAATCTATCTTTGCTACATCCGTATTGCCAAAGTACGGGATGAGCCAAATACGCAGCGCTGAGAAGTAATCCTTGTAAGCTTGCTTGCCACCACCCTCATCAAGTTCGCGCTGCATTCGCGCCATCGCATACTCAGCTACATGCTTAAATTTGCGGGTTTGAGCAGGGAGGTGGTTTTTGATGCGCGCTTTAGTCTCGTGGTACAATTCGATTGCGCGTTCTTTGGCTTCCTCCAAGTCGTCTGTCTTTGTGCTTTTCACAACACGTTTGCCGTTGTCCAAAGTCAGCCGCACGTACCAGTTTTCGCTGCCCTGGCGCTTATCCAGCTTCAGTTTTTTGTGCACATTTACAGTGGTAACGCCGTAGCTCATCGCGTGCTGCTTCGCCTAGTTGCCTGTTTTTTCTCAGTATACGGCAAAAGGTCTCAAAATGCAGTCGAATCTGCACGCGGACTGTGTACGAATTGTGCACGAAGACTACGCGACTATATCTTGTGTTGGTGGGCGTTGATTTGGCGGATTTTACAAGATGTTGTGGAGGCGAGTACCGGAATCGAACCGGTGTACACGGATTTGCAATCCGCTGCGTCACCACTCCGCCAACTCGCCTTTTCAAGTAAAATCAAATACTTGCCGTGGTGTGGTGGGCGTTTTAACAGCTTTCATCGGAGGCGTCCAGAGGATTGGCGCCGATTTTGGGCAGCAAATCAATATTTGTGGGCGGCCGGTTTAAACGGATCGTGAACAAGGCTTGCGGCATCTGGGCCGTTGTCGAGACAGGTCGAGTGTGGCACAAGCCAATTATCCAAGGGATTGAAAAGAGAGATCAGATGTCAGATTTCGCAGCCCGGCGCCGCACCATGGTTGATACGCAGGTACGACCCTCGGATGTGACCAAGTTTCCAATCATTGACGCGATGCTTTCCGTTCCGCGTGAAAGCTTTGTGCCAACGGCACAGCGCGAAGCGGCCTATGTCGAAGGGTTGATCGATCTGGGCAATAATCGCTGCATTCTTGAGCCGCGCACTCTAGCCAAGATGTTGGATGCGCTGAATATCTCGAATGACGAAATGGTCCTGGATATCGCGTCGGCCTATGGTTATTCGACCGCTGTTGCCGCGCGGATGGCGCAGCTGGTGGTTGGTGTCGAATCTGACGAACATCTTGCCTCTGAGGCGCAAAGCGTGCTGACCGAAGAAAACGTCGACAATGCCGTCATTCATGTTGGCCCTCTGGAAGAGGGAGCGGCCGAACATGGCCCTTATGACGTGATTATGATACAAGGCGGTGTCGAACAGGTGCCAGACACGGTACTGGACCAATTGAAGGATCAGGGCCGGATCGCCTGTCTGTTTGTGGATGGGCAACTGGGTACTGTTCGCATCGGTCACAAGGCCGGTGGTGTGGTCAGTTGGCGGGATGCCTTCAACGCCAGTGCGCTGGTTTTGGACGGTTTTTCCCAAGAGTGTGCATTTTCGCTATAGTCCGCTGACTGTTGTTTCCACCACCTTGATTAGTTGAACATAAAGACGCAAACTGCCGGAGAGGCAGCGTAATTTCGATTTGAGAGGATTTGGTATGCGTGGAAAGACAGCGGGAAAGCTGGTCAAAGCGCTTGCAGTGACTGCGGCCATTGCCCTGAGTACTGTTCCCGGACGGGCCGTCTGGGCTGACAATCTGACAGATGCGTTCATCGGAGCGTATAACACCAGCGGTCTGCTGGAACAGAACCGAGCCCTGTTGCGGGCAGCGGATGAAGACGTGGCAATTGCGCTTTCCGCGCTGCGCCCGATCATCAACTGGACGGTTCAGGTCAGTCAGGATTACACCAGAACAAGAACTGACTCGGTCAGAACAAGCACCGACCCGTCGCGCTTCTTCTCGGGTCTGACACTCAGCCAGCTTCTGTATGATGGCGGGGCATCGGTGCTGGGCAAGCAGTCTGCACAAGAAACGGTTCTGTCTACGCGTCAGTCGCTGATTGATATCGAACAGCAAGTTCTTTTCCGGGCCGCAACCGCGTATCTGAGCGTCCTGCTGCAGGAGGAAACGGTTCAGATTCGGCAAAACAACGTCGATCTGTCGAGCGAGGAACTTCGGGCCTCGAACGACCGCTTCGAAGTGGGCGAAGTCACACGGACTGACGTGGCTCTTTCCGAGGCTCAGCTGGCCAGTTCGCGCGCGGATCTTGCGGATGCCAAAGGGGATCTCAGCACTGCTCAGGCCGAGTATGTTAATGCGGTCGGCAAGTTGCCGGGGCGTACGGCTGGGCAGCCGGGGCTTCCGAATCTCCCACGCTCGCAATCCGAGGCAATCAGCCTCGCACAGCGCAATCACCCGGCGATTCTATCGGCCCAGCACCAGGTGCGGGCGCTGGATTTGATCGTGCAGCAGCAACGTGCCAACCTTGGGCCCAATGTCAGCCTGAACGCGGATGCGGGTGTGACGCAGCGATATGACAATGATGATTACATCAACGACGCCACGGTTTCGCTGAACTTCAACCAGCCGATCTATGCGGGCGGTCGTCTTGCGGCCAACGTGCGCCGGGCGATGGCGACCCGGGATTCGTCGCGGGCCAATCTGCTGAACGTGCAGAAGAACATCACTCAGGGCGTGACAGACGCCTTTGTGCGGTTCCAAACGGCAACGGCTAGCCTGACGGCCTCGACCGAGCGGGTTCGCGCCTCGCAAGTGGCCTTTGACGGGATTCGCGAAGAGGCAACGCTAGGCGCGCGAACCACGCTGGACGTGCTGACCGCTCAACAGGATCTTCTGGACGCGCAATTGGCCGAGGTCGCCTCGCGCACCGAACGGTCCTTGGCGGCATACCAGCTGCTGCAGGCGCAAGGTCTTCTGACGGCTGAACGTCTGGGGCTTGCGGTGCAGATCTATGACCCGACGCTGTACTACAATCTGGTCAAAAAGGCTCCGGCGCAGGTCAGCAAGCAAAGCAAGGATCTGGATCGCGTTCTCAAAGCGTTGCGGCGGGACTGATCTATACTACTGGTTGTGACGCCCGACGTGTTTGGCTACACTTAGTCTCAAGAATAGAGCGGTAGAGAACAATGTCGGATAGCGTCACGACCTCAGGTATCGAGGATGTACTGTCGTCGGTAAAACGTCTGGTGAGCGAAGACGGTCGCAAAGTGTCGGATGCCGATACTGCGACCGCTCCACGCAAGCCGGGCAGATTGGTCTTGACGGACGCGCTGCGCGTTGGAGACGCGCCAAAATCCGAACCCCTGAAACTGGAACCCAAATACAGTCCCGAGGATTCGGCCAAGCCGATGCTCCTGCGGGCCTGTGATATTGTTCAGCCGGGCGAAGCAGCCAATCACGATGGTGCTGAGGAGGTCGGCGACGAGACCACGTCGGAAAACCTATCTGGCAGCCTTAGTGCCAAGATTGAAGCCCTTGAGGCCGCCATCGCGCGAACCGAGGACCAATGGGAGCCGGACGGAGACAGCGACGACGCGTATTCCGGCACGCCCTCGAAGGCGCTGCATTGGATACCTGCGCCCACCTTTGAAAAAGAGGATGCCGAGGGTGTGGATGCGCCCTCAGGCGAGACGGATGCCGCGACAGAAGAACCGGCCACATTCGTTCGGCATGGGGACACTTCTAAAGCAGACCCAGTGGAAGACGACGCGTCTGAGGAAGTGATCGAGGACGAGATCGGTTTGTCTGCGTCCGAGGAAGAAGCTCTGCGTGAGATGATCGCCGAAGTTGTTCGGTCCGAGCTTCAGGGCGCATTGGGGGAACGCATCACCCGCAATGTCCGCAAGATGGTCCGGCGTGAGATTCACCGCGCGCTGACTGCCAAAGAGCTGGAATAGAAGCTCAGCCCCGTTGCGGCGTCTGAGCAAGCTCCAGCAGCAGATCCAGATCCATATGCTGTTCAAGATGGTCTGCCAGATCATCCAGCGCCTGTTCGACTCCGTCTTCGTATGCGGTCTCGGAGGTGACATCCAAACCCGACAGGTACTGCGCACGGAAGGCATCGGATGAGAAAATCCCATGCAGATAGCTGCCCAGAATGCGCCCATTGGCACTGGCTGCTCCTTCAGGGCGTCCTTGCACCTCAAGCCAGGCACGTGCGCAATCGGGCCCTTCGGTGCGGCCCATGTGAATCTCGTAGCCGCTGACGGGTTCGCGATTTGGCAGGGCGCAAGCCTCGGTCAGGGTCACGTGTTTCTTGCCCGCCATGACCGTGTCAACGTCCAGCAGCCCGAGCCCCTCAACCGTGCCGGGGCGGCCATCAACGCCTTCGGGGTCTGATATCGTTTTCCCCAGCATCTGATATCCGCCACAAAGACCCAGCACATGACCACCACGGCGCACATGTGCGTAGAGGTCGATATCCCAGCCCTGCTTCCGGAAATAGGTCAGATCACCGATGGTCGATTTGCTGCCGGGTAACAGCACAAGATCGGCATCACCGGGCAGGGGGCGGCCTGCAGGAATGATCTCGACACTGACGCCGGGCTCAGCCGAAAGCGGGTCCAGATCGTCGAAATTGGCCATACGCTCCAGCTGAGGCACCACAACCTTGCAGGCCCCACCGGTATGAGAGCGGATGTCCATCATATCCTCGGCGGGTAGTTTCCAGGCGTCGTGGAACCACGGCACAACGCCCAGGCACGGCCAGCCGGTCCGCGCGGCGATATCATCGCGCCCTTCATCAAACAGAGATACATCGCCTTTGAAGCGGTTGACGGCAAAGCCACGGATCATCGCCAGATCGCCCTCGTCCAGCACGGCCTGAGTGCCCACGATCTGCGCAATCACGCCGCCCCGATGGATGTCGCCCACCAGCACCACTGGAACCCCGGCAGCGCAAGCAAAGCCCATATTGGCGATGTCACCTTTGCGCAGGTTGGTCTCAGCCGGGCTGCCCGCGCCCTCGATCAGGACCAGATCAGCGTCGCCGCAAAGCCGGTCAAAGCTTTCCAGCGCGGCCCCCAGCAGTTTGGATTTGTCCTTGCGATAGTCGCCCGCTTTCATGGTTCCGGCACGCTGCCCCTGAACGATTATCTGCGCGCCGGTGTCCGTTTCGGGCTTGAGCAGGATCGGGTTCATATCCGTATGCGTCGGGCGTTTGGCCGCACGCGCCTGCAGGGCCTGTGCGCGCCCGATCTCGCCTCCGTTTTCTGTCACAGCCGCGTTGTTCGACATGTTCTGCGGCTTGAACGGAGCGACCTTCAGGCCGCGCCGCGTGAACGCCCGCGCCAGTCCCGCAACCAGAACCGATTTGCCGACATTGCTGCCGGTGCCTTGAATCATGATGGCGCGAACCATGGGCGTCTCCTATACGTTGGGGGCAAATGACCTGATTTGACGCCAAAGGGAAAGCCCCAGATGAACACACCCGCGCATCTTTTGATCGGTGCAGCCGCCTTTGCGCGGCCTGCACGCGGGCGCATACTTTGGGCAGCTGTGCTGGGCTCGCTGTTGCCGGACCTGTCGCTCTACCTGATGGCGGGGGCGTCGCTGCATGTTCTGAACATTCCACCCCATGTGGTGTTCGATGAACTCTATTTTTCACCGCAATGGCAGACGGTTTTCGCAATCGACAACTCGTTCATCCTGTGGGGGCTGGCACTGGCGCTGGGGCACTGGCGGGGATGGCGAGTCCTGACGGTCGCGGCATCGGCAGGGCTATTGCATATAATGATGGATTTCGGGCTGCATGCGGGGGACGGGCGCCCCCACTTCTGGCCACTGAGCGATTGGGTCTTTCACAGCCCGGTCAGCTATTGGGACACGTCGCATCACTCGATTTGGGTTATGCCGGTGTCAATCGCGCTATGCGTCGGCTCTTATGTCGTGCTTTGGAGCAGGGGGCTTTCGTTGTCCGCAAAGCTCTTCTTCGCGCTGCTGCTGGCGGCCGAGATCTGGGTCGCACGGCAATGGGTTCTGTTCTTCTAGGCAGAGCCAAAGAAAAACGCGCCCCAAAGTCTGGAGGCGCGTTTTTTCGTAGTGAAATCGCCTTGGGTCAGGCGGCTTCGGCTTGTTGAGCGGCGTTGCGACGCTCGCTTTCTTCGCGTGACAGGGCGACGGAAGTCCGCACACCACGGCCAACGAAGTCCATCAGTCCGCTAACAACCCGCTCGTTCGGGTCAATACCCGCGCAGGACAGCACCTCGCGACCATCGCGCGAGCGGGCCCAGCGGGCGATTTGTTCGGGGCCATTGCCGTATTTCTTGTCATCGGCGATGGCATCATCCAGTGCGGCCAGCACAACAGCCGCGAAAAGTTTACGCGCACGATTGCCTTGCTCATTGTTAAAGGCAGTGCCGTCAACGAAATCTCTCATCTCGTCTTCCTTGTTGTTCTTGCTCTTGCATTTTCGGCGTGACGGTCCTTATGACCTATTAGCTCCGATTCGGATACAGCTAAAATGCATAGTTGCGTTGCGTCATTTGCATGGCTTGCTGCATGTGCAGCACTAGGTGTCGTTGTCTTGTCAGGGATGGTCCTGCCAGATATAGGGACGACAACTGACGCATCAACCGTTTGTGAAGGAATTATGTCATGCCCAAGATCAATGGGAACGAAATTCGCCCCGGCAACGTGCTTGAGCATAATGACGGGCTGTGGGCGGCTGTAAAAGTAGACCACGTAAAGCCCGGTAAAGGCGGTGCTTTTGCACAGGTCGAATTGCGCAACCTGCGCAACGGGTCTAAATTGAACGAGCGGTTCCGGTCGGCGGATAAGGTCGAGCGTGTGCGGCTGGAACAGAAGGATCAGCAGTTCCTGTACGAATCCGACGGCATGCTGGTGTTCATGGATGCAGAGACCTATGAGCAGATCGAACTGCCTGCCGACCTACTGGGTGAGCGTCGCCCGTTTCTGCAGGACGGCATGACCATCGTGGTCGAGTTCTACGAATCCGAGGCGCTGAACGCCACGCTGCCCCAAAAGGTCACCTGCCAGATCGTTGAGACCGAACCGGTGGTCAAAGGTCAGACTGCTGCGAACTCGTTCAAACCGGCGGTTCTGGACAATGGCGTCAAGGTCATGGTGCCTCCTTTCGTGGGGCAGGACGAGATGATCGTGGTGAACACCGAAACCATGGAATATTCCGAGCGCGCCTGATCGCCGCCCATATGTACTCGCAAAAGACCGCGACGGCCTGCCGCTGCGCGGTCTTTTTATGTGCGGTGGCGATAGCGTGTCGGGTCGGGGCCAAACAGCTCTAGCATCAGCTCATATTTGATCCGGTTGGCGCTGACTTGCCGGTAGAAGGCGATCAGGAAGGCCGTCGGCCCCTGAATGCGGCCGAGGCCACTGGTGGCGGCCACAACGGTCCCCACATCGGTTTTGCCTTCAAGCACCAGCCAGCCGCCCAGCATCAATATGCCGACCGTTCCCGCGCCGTTGATCACGCTCAGCAAGAACTTGGCTGAGAGCTTCCACAGGAACATTCGTTTGCGGGTTTCATAGATGTCGTCGAACAGGGCATTGATATCCTGCTCGACCGCGTCAAGATCCTCGTTTGTCAGCTGATCGGTCGCACTGCGCAGGATGCGGACGCGTTCGGCCACGAAGACATTCACTTTGCGCTGCGAGACCAGAACGATGATGATCTGCGGCACGATCATCGAAAAGGCGATCAGGCCCAGCCCCGGCTGCGTGGATGAGATATAGCCGATGACACTGATCAACGTGCCGATCTGGACCACCGGGTCCGAGAATGCGCCGCCTGCGAATTTGCCCAGCTCCTCCGCCTCGGCCGAGATTGCCGTGGTCATGGTGCCCTTGCGCACGCTCTCGCCGGTTTCGTTGATGTCTGAGGACCGCCACAGCAGGCGTTGGCGGATCAAGCGGATCATGTCCTCGCCCAAAGTACCCGCGCGGTAGCCCAGAACCCATTTCAACGCGAGGCTCAGCAAGATCACACCCATCATGCCAAGACCCAGATAGACCAGGCGTTCTGACCCGACATCGAGCGAGGTCAGATGGTTGACGATTGCGCGTTGAAACTCTAGCGGAACAGCGGCCAGAGCGGCAACGGCCACCGAGAGCAGAATAAGTAGAATCTGACGCCCGGCGCTTGCGCGCCAAATTGCGGAATAAAGTCTGAGCATGCGGGTATCCGGTTCATTCGAATAACCGCACTGTGGCAGGGCAGGGACCGGGGTTCAAAGGGTCAGCGTTGAGACCGCTTTGGCCACGTGCCGATTGGGCAACAAGTATCAGTCGATCAGACGGATAGTGGCCGCGTCGGCCTGCATGTCACCGGTTGCCCGATCAAAGCGCAGATAGGCAATGGCGTGGCCGCCCGATTGCGTGAACAGGGTGCCCACCGGCTTGCCATTGGCGTCAATCGCGCTGCCCACAGGGGCGGCCCCGTCGATGGCGACGCGACACAGACCTTTGCGCAGCTCGGTCTTGTGTTTCATGCGCGCAGTCACTTCCTGACCAACATAGCAGCCCTTTTTGAAGTCGACGCCTTGCAGCGGTTCGAACCGGGATTCGAGGATATAGCTGTCGGGGTGCAATTCGATGCCGGTTTCAGGGATGCAATGGCGCACGCGGATTGCGTCCCAATCGGTACCATCATCGCTTTCGATCGACGCGACATAGGCCCGCCAGCCCAAGTCAGGATGACGCGGGTCCGGTAATGCGCCTTCTGGCGCGGGCCCGGTGCCACGATGCAGGTTCAGGTGAGAGACCTCGATCGCCACATCCGCCCGCAGCTTGTACATGTTCAGCCGTTTGATCAGGCTATCCGCCAACGACTCTGCTACGTCCAGCAACACAGCGTCGCCGTCGCGTTTTAGGAAGAAATCGGCCAGATATTTGCCCTGCGGCGTCAATAGGGCGGAATAGACCAGCCCTGCATCCAGCCCGCTGATGTCATTGGTGATCAGGTCCTGCAAAAAACTCTCGGTATCCGAGCCGGTCAGGCGCAATATACGACGGGTTGGCATGGCGTGGTCCTTATCATCTGCCTCGGCCCCGAGATATAGGGAGTTTTGTGGCTGAGACCAGTGGGTTTCGGCGCTTTGCAACGCCTGAGCTAGCTGTCAGTCTGCGCCTTGCTTGGGCTGTCAGGCGCTGTTTCGGTCACCTCCTGCGGCGCGCCGGGACTTAGCGTTGTGCGTAGCTCGACAATGGATTTCCCCAATCGGAAGGGCGCGGCAAAGCTGACAAGACACAGCGCCACGATCTGCAGAACAAGAATGTGGGCGTTGGCCTGCAGATACTCCCATTCATCTTTCAGCTTGCTGACCTGCTCGATCAGTTCATCGTAGCTTTGGGCAAGGATCAGATAGTCCCCAGCAATTGCGGGGACCTTGCGGCGCATATTGTCGATGGCGGTTTGGGTTTCTTCATCCAGCGAGGTGAAGACCAGAAACTGTTCAATATCGAAGGCGTTGGCCTTGGCGGCCATCTCCTCCATCTCGTCCTTGTCTTGTCGTCCGAACAGGAAGTGCAAACCCTGCAGGGGGGCGACCTCATTCGTGACGGCGATGAATAGGGGCAGGTCGGTATTGCTGGCGGTTGAGGCCGACAGAAACTCGACCTTTTCGCACAAGACACCTGTGTCGGGATCATAGGCCGGGTCGCAAAACCGCAACCGGAACCGCGCGGCGTCACGGTCAAAAGCCGAGGACGCCGCGTATGCTACATCAATCTGCCGATCCAGCCGCGAGCTGTCGGATGTATAGAGCCCTGCCAGAACGGCCACCAGCGCACCGATCCCGCCGAGGACGACCCAAACCAGATCGGCCAGCTTCCACGCCCTGTGCCCAGCCGGTTTGCGAAACAGAAAGCCCGTTCCGACCGATCCGATCAGGAAGAACAGGATCAGCAAAGGCAATTGGTTTTCGGTCACAAATGTCATGAAACAAGTTTAAGTGGTCCGCCCCCTCACGCAACAGCGATCACGCGCTGTTGTTTCGTCTTTCAGCATGATCATACTGGGCAGAATTAAGCTGGGAGGTTTTGATGACGAAGCATATTGTCTTGATCCACGGCGCGTTCGCCGGCCCTTGGTGTATGGAAGGTTACGCCGGTTTCTTCCGTGACCGCGGTTGGACGGTCCACACCCCGGCGTTGCGGTATCATGATGCGGACCCCAATGCCGAGCCTGATCCGGGCCTGACCGACACCAGCATCATGGACTATGCGGATGATATCGCTGCGTTAGTTGAAGGGCTCGACAGCAAACCCGTGCTGCTGGGCCACGCCATTGCCGGGGTCGTGGCGCAACAGGTCGCCGCGCGCGGCCTGGCCAGTGCAATCGTGCTGATCAACCCAAACGCCGCCTGGGGCACTCTGCCCGAGACCGACGATGAACGCGCCGTGCCGCGTGCGTTGATGGAGGGTGGGGCCTTCTGGAAGCAGCCCATGCGGGTCGATTTCGATCTCATGGCCCCGTTCGCGCTGAACAAGCTGCCCGAGGTGCAACAACACGCGGTCTTCGATCGGCTTGGTCCGGAAAGCGGGCGGGTGATGTTCGAGATGTTCTTCTGGATGTTCGACGACCACCACGCGATGAAAGTGGATATCGACAAGGTCGAATGCCCCGTGCTGATCGTGTCCGGCACCGAGGACCGGGCCGTGAACCCCAACACCTGCCGCGCCTTAGCGGATCTCTACGGAGACCGTGCGACCTTTTTGCCTGCCGAAAACCACGCACATTTCTTGTTCATGGAACCGGGATGGGAGGGACCAGTCGCGCAGATCGCGGACTGGCTGGATCAAAAGGTGGGGTAGGGCGGCAGGCTCGTTAGTTATTGGTAGAGAATGTACTCTGTGGTCGCCATTTCAGGGTACCGTCGCTGTCGCGGTGGCATCGTAACAGGCGTTCCTGCACGGTGGAAATTGTGTCGGTGACGGTGTTGTCGCCGACCAGCAGGACAAAGGCGTCTTCGGAATAGGCCAAGCCTTCGTAGTAGCAGAACCGGCTCTCGGCCCCATCCGGTATGGGCGATGCAAGGCTAAGCGTTTGCTGCGCGGCGGCGGTCGAGGCCAGTACGGCCAGCGCCAGACCTAGGGTAAGTGTTTTCATGTCGTCCTCCCGTTCGAAACTCTGTTCGTGGTTAGATTGGGTCTTGGACGCTCGGAACCTCAAATGTCGTTCTTGGATGACGGTTTGAGGGTAAGTGTGAACGGGATCAACGGGTTAGGCAAGGGGGTTGCGGTGTGCCGGGCTGAAGCCCGGCCTACGGGGATATCGCTGAGATCGGACGCCGGGATTGTGGTGGTGTAGGATGGGTGTTTACACCCATCTGGAGGCGGGAAATTTGATGGGTTGGAAACCCATCCTACGCTTGCTTCGGGGGGCGAAGATGCCGCGCGTTATCGACTTACATGGGCGAGAAGGATTGCTTGGGAATAGTTAGGCAGACTCACTAAGAGGGCCAAAATAGCTTTCGTAAGCTATGTTCAGCATATTCTGATAGTGAAATGAGGCTTCGTATGAAATCGTGCTGACAGCAATGTTAGGTCGATCGCCAAGCCAGATTGAGAGATCCCCGTCGTGTGTTTTGGATATTGGCGAGAACTCAAGGTGCGCGACTAACCCATCTACGTAAACTCTAGCGAAAGGTACCTGCTTCTCGTTTTTGCCATCTGAACTTGGTTGTAATTTCGTATCAATGATGGGGGAATGATTGTGTGCTTCTCCCTTGGTAGACAACTGGATAAGTGACACTGGAAGTTCCAAGCATGAGGTTCTCTGCTTCAAGATGGCATCTCGCGCCATTACCTCAACTTCCTCGGGAAGCTGAAAGTACTTCATATCAGCTATTTGGGAAACACTAGCTCGCCATGCGATACTCCAAAAAAACCTCCAGATGGCTTCCTGATTGATTTTTTTGACGGTACGTAGGCCATGGTCTGGCAGGTACGGGCCAATCGGCTCGAAAACCGGTGGCACGATTCCCCAACCTGACCACACCAATTTCGCTCGTCTCAGTTCCTTTATAACTACGTCATCGATCGCGCTTAGAATGTCTTCGCCGGCACGTGTCACTAGTGAAGCGTCATACCAACTCGTCCAACGCCTTCTATGGCCTTCACCTTTTGTCGACTGAAGAAGCGGCTCACCGTTTATTGCAGGACGAGTGAAGGCTTGCGGTAAAATATGGCATTTGACGAGCTTGTCGGTCTTCCCAGTGAGGAGGCAGGTGCCGACTTTCTTGTTAGCCACTAAACATCCAACTCTTCCACAAACCGCGCGTTCTCTTGAATATATTGGAACCGCAGTTCGGGCTTCTTACCCATCAGGCGCTCGACCAGGTCGCCGGTATCGCCGGGTTCGTCCTCATCAATCGTGACGCGGATCAGTTTGCGGGATGCCGGGTCCATCGTGGTCTCTTTCAGGTCCTTGGCGTCCATTTCGCCCAGACCTTTGAAGCGTGAGACGTCGATCTTGCCCTTGCCGCCCAGACCTTTCTCCAGCCATTCGTCGCGTTCGGCCTCGTCCAGACAGTAGACGCGTTTTGCGCCTTGGGTCAGGCGGTACAAAGGCGGGCAGGCCAGATACAGGTGGCCCGCGTCGATCATCGGGCGCATCTGGGTGAAGAAGAACGTCATCAGCAGCGAGGCGATATGCGCCCCGTCCACATCCGCGTCGGTCATGATGATAATCTTGTCATAGCGCAGGTCATCGACGTTGAACTTTGTGCCAAGCCCCACACCCAGCGCCTGCGTCAGATCGTTGATCTCGGCATTGGTGCCCAGTTTCGAACTGGCCGCACCCAGCACGTTCAGGATTTTACCGCGCAGGGGCAGCAGGGCCTGTGTTTTGCGGTCGCGCCCCATTTTGGCAGACCCACCCGCAGAATCGCCCTCGACGATGAATAATTCCGTGCCGTCGCGTGTTGAACTAGAACAGTCCACCAGCTTGCCGGGAAGACGAAGTTTCTTAGTGGCGGACTTGCGTTGTGTTTCCTTCTCGGCCCGTCGGCGTAGACGTTCTTCGGCTCTGAGTATCAGGAAGTCGAGAATGGCGCCGGCGGATTTCGTGTCAGCCGCCAGCCAGTTGTCGAAATGGTCGCGGACCGAGTTTTCGACCAGCCGTTGCGCCTCGACCGTGGCCAGACGGTCTTTGGTCTGGCCGACGAACTCGGGCTCGCGGATGAAGCACGACACCAGCGCGCAGCCGCCGGTGATCAGGTCATCGCGGGTGATCTGACCGGCCTTCTTGTTGTTGATCAGCTCTCCATACGCCTTGATCCCCTTGAGGATCGCAGCCCAGAAGCCGGCTACATGGGTGCCGCCTTCGGGCGTGGGGACGGTGTTACAGTAGGACTGGATGAACCCGTCGCGTGAGGGGGTCCAGTTGATCGCCCATTCGACCTTGCCCGGCGTTCCGAATTTTTCGTTGAAGTCCACGGTTCCGGCAAAAGGCTGTTCGGCATAGGTCGAGGAGCCGTTCATCGTCTCCTTCAGGTAGTCCGATAGGCCGCCGGGGAAGTGGAAGGTGGCCTCGGTCGGGGTTTCGCCGTCGTCGATATGGGACTTCCAGCGAATCTCGACGCCCGAGAACAGGTAGGCCTTGGAGCGGATGGATTTGAACAGCCGCGCCGGTTTGAACTTATGGTGACCGAAGATCTCGGCATCCGCGTGGAAGGTTACGGTCGTACCGCGCCGGTTCGGGGCGGCGCCTACCTTTTCGACCGGGCCTAGAGGGATCCCGCGCGAGAAACGCTGCTCGAACAGCGTTTTGTCTCGCGCCACCTGCACGACCATCGAATCCGACAAGGCGTTAACAACCGATGCACCCACGCCGTGCAGACCGCCCGAGGTCTGGTATGCCTTGCCCGAGAATTTACCACCCGCGTGCAGGGTGCACAGGATGACCTCAAGCGCGGATTTGTCGGGGAATTTGGGGTGCGGGTCGATCGGAATGCCGCGCCCGTTGTCGCGCACCGTCAAGGCGTAGTCTGCGTGTAGCTCGACCTCGATCCGGTTGGCGTGGCCAGCGACCGCCTCGTCCATCGAGTTGTCGAGGATTTCTGCGACCATATGGTGCAAAGCGCGCTCATCCGTGCCGCCGATATACATACCGGGGCGTTTTCGAACCGGCTCCAACCCTTCAAGCACCTCGATCGAGGAGGCGTCATAAGTGGCGGTCGCGCTGGGCGTCAACAGATCGTCGGGCATCGGTGCTGCTCTTGTTTTTGAGTTTCCCCTATTATGGCAGGTGATGTGGGTCGGGGGAAGAGGGACCCGAGGTCTTGTGGATGGATTGCCTAAATGTCGGCGATTGACATCCTACAAAGACAGCCAAGGCGCCCCATCCCTGTATCCGCCACGCACGGAGTATTCCGGTTGCAAAACCGCGCCAAACTCCTCGGCCCAGTCGCGGAAGCGGTCGTTTGATACGACGATTGCCCCATAATCTTTAGCAACTTGCAGCACCAGGGGGTCGGCGGGCGTGCCGCTGGGGGCCACCATGACGCGATCCTCGGGCAGGTTTAGCAGATCGGCAAGGGCGTTGTGGTGCAAGTAGCGGCCCTTGATCTTGTAGCCCACGTTAGCGTCGAAGACTACGCCGGGCGTTAGACCGGCGCCGGTCAGTTTCTCGACTACTTCTCGCACCGTTTCTATGCGAGGCTCGCCATCCTTCCAATGCATGACATTCGATCCATCGACAACAGCCCAGCTGCGTGGCTTGCGTTTAAGCCATCTTGCCAGAATCAAAAGCGCACTGGCCATAGCGCAAGGGGCAGTTAGCAAAAGCCACTCGATAGAAATCAGAGAGAGCGCGGCAAAGGCGGTTGCGGCGGAGGATAGAAGAAAAGCAATAATGAGAATACGCACGGTGGCCTCTGGCAAGGAATCGCGTCTGGGGTGAAGAATCTGGAGGGAGTTCAACCCTTTTGGCATCTGTTTTCAATAGCGGTTGATTGTTTGCCTCAAATGTAGCCAAGCTGTGTGTGACCTAAAATGTTCAAGGAAAAAGGGACCTCGTTTCAATGAGCTGGATCAAAACCGTGCCATTTCAGGAAGCGACCGGTAAGCTAAAAAAGTTGTATGACCGGGTGACTGGGCCCGACAATAATGTGGACAACATCATGATGGCGCATTCCCTGCGACCGCATTCGATGGAAGGCCACATGACGCTGTACAAGAATGTGCTGCACCATTCGGCCAACACGATCCCCAAATGGTTTTTGGAGACACTGGGCGTTTGGGTCAGTGCGTTGAACAAATGTTCCTATTGTGTCGAGCACCACTTCAACGGTCTGCAACGGCTACTGGCCGATCCGCCAAGGGGTGATGCGATCCGCGCGGCGATTGAGGCGGGCGATCCAGAGGCCGCGCCTTTGAACGCGGCGCAGATCGCAGCGATGCACTATGCGCGCAAGTTGACCGAAGCACCCGGCGACATGGTCGAGGCCGATGTCACAGCCCTGCGCGACGCCGGGTGGGACGACGGAGAAATCCTCGAGATCAATCAGGTCTGCGCCTATTTCAACTATGCCAACCGGACCGTCTTGGGGCTTGGCTGTTCGACCAAGGGGGACGTTCTGGGGCTGTCGCCTAGCAACTCGGACAATCCCGATGATTGGGGGCATCGCTAGGCTGCTCGTCTCGGAACCCCAGGTTTTTTCGTCGAAATTCGTTCCAATTTGATCCCAATCAACGCAGGATCTTGCGCTTTCTGCTAGCTCGTTCTCAAGACAAGAACAACAAGAGGACAGCTGAATGGAAACGACCGCCCAGAAGAAACCCGAAGCCGTTAGCATCAAGGTAGTGCCCTCACCTGCACCCGAACCGGCCGTGCCCAGCGCCGAGAAGATTCGGCACGCGTTCGAAAGCGGGAAGTACCCCTATGGTCGCAAGATGGCACGCAAGGATTACGAGACGCAGAAAGCCAAGTTGCAGGCCGAATTGCTCAAGGTTCAGCATTGGGCTCAGGATACGGGTCAGCGGTTCGTGTTGTTGTTCGAGGGTCGCGACGCTGCGGGCAAGGGCGGTACGATCAAGCGCTTCATGGAACATCTCAACCCGCGTCAGGCGCGTGTCGTCGCGCTCAACAAGCCCACGTGGGAGGAGAAAGGCCAGTGGTATTACCAGCGCTACATTCAGGAGCTGCCCACCGTTGGCGAAATGGTGTTCTACGATCGCTCCTGGTACAACCGTGCCGGCGTTGAGCGGGTGATGGGCTTTTGCGATCCCAACGAGTATCTGGAATTCATGCGTCAAACCCCGGATTTGGAACGGATGCTGGTGCGCTCGGGCATCAATCTCTACAAATACTGGTTCTCGGTCACGCAGGAAGAGCAACAGCGCCGCTTCAAGAGCCGTGAAACCGATCCGTTGAAACAGTGGAAGCTGTCGCCCATCGACAAAGCGAGCCTGGACAAGTGGGACGATTATACCGAGGCGAAAGAGGCGATGTTCTTCTACACCGACACCGCTGACGCGCCATGGACCGTCGTCAAATCCAACGACAAGAAACGCGCGCGCCTGAACTGCATGCGCCATTTCCTGTCGACGCTGGATTATCCGGACAAAGATATGTCAGTAGTTGAGCAGCCTGATCCGCTGATCGTCGGTCAGGCGCATCATGTGATTCACCGCTCGGATCATATTCTGGGAACAGCGCTGCACCCGGACGCCAAATCCAACTAAAACGCAAAGTGGAAAGAAGCCGTTGAGTGCCAATTTTCAACGGCTTCTTTCTTTCGGCGGGCTTCCATCTAAAGTCTCTCAATGAGTTTTTCTTTTCTGCCTTGATTTTGGGCAGGGCGCGGGCCTATGGCTGGCGAGATGACGAAAGTGATGACATATCCCGCCCATTTCCGGGCGATCGCTGTACTTGGCCTGCCGCTGGTTGGCGGGCATTTGGCGCAGTTCGCAATCGGCCTGACCGATACGGTGATGCTCGGCTGGTACGGGGTTGAGGCCCTGGCCGCAGTGACACTGGCAAGCAGCTACTACTTTGTGTTGTTCCTGTTTGGGGCCGGATTTGGCTGGGCCGTTATGCCCATGGTGGCGACGGCCGCGGCGGAAGAGGATGAGACCAGCATCCGCCGCTCGACCCGCATGGGCTTGTGGCTGTCACTGCTCTATGCCGCGCTGATGATGCCGCTGCTATGGTGGTCCTATCCCATACTGATTGCCCTGAAACAGGAGCCGCAGGTGGCGCAGACCGCCTCGGAATATCTTCGCGTTGCAGGATGGGGGCTGTTTCCTGCGCTGCTGGTGATGGTGCTGAAGTCCTATCTGGCCGCGTTGGAGCGTACTCAAATCGTGCTTTGGATCACCGTTATCGCCGCGGTCGTGAATGGCGTCACCAATTATGCCCTGATCTTCGGCAATTGGGGCGCGCCCGAGCTTGGGGTCATGGGGGCAGCAATTGCGTCCGTGGTGACACAGATCGTGTCGCTGGTTGCGGTTATCATCTATGCGGTTCGGGTTCTGCCGGAGCACAGTCTGTTCCAACGCTTCTGGCGCCCGGATTGGGATATGTTTGGCCGGGTTCTGCGGCTGGGCGTTCCGATTGGCCTGACCACACTGGCCGAAGTCACTCTGTTTGCGACTTCGGCGATCATGATGGGGTGGCTGGGGCAGGTGCCGCTGGCGGCGCATGGGATTGCGCTCAACCTCGCTTCGGCGACCTTCATGGTGCATCTGGGTCTGTCCAACGCGGCGACCATTCGCGCGGGCAATGCGTTGGGCCGCCGCGACCGTGCCCATTTGGAGCGTGGCGCGATTGCGGTTACCGGCATGTCTCTGGTCGTGTCCGTGCTGACGATCATACTGTTCCTGACCTGTGCCGAGCCTCTGATCTCATTGTTCATGGAGGCCGACAACGCGCAGCGCGGCGAGATTTTGGCGATTGGCACCGGCCTTCTTGCCATGGCGGCCCTGTTTCAGCTGGTCGATGGCGCGCAGGTGATCGCGCTGGGCCTGCTGCGCGGTTTGCAGGATGCACAAGTGCCGATGATCATGGCAGCCCTCAGCTATTGGGTTATCGGAATCCCGGCCTCTTACTATTTCGGCTTTGTGCAGGGCATGGAAGGAATCGGCGTCTGGATGGGTCTCGTGCTTGGGCTGGCCTTTGCGGCGGTCTTGCTGATGGCTCGGTTCTGGATGCGATCTGTCCGCGAGGTCGGCGTACCGGCCGAGTAACCCTCAGCCGCCTTTCAGTCGGTCCGCTTTCTTGCGCACCAGAACCGAGCGCAGATCGTGCATCGCCATCAACAGCCGGTCGGTCACTTCTTCAAGCTGTTCTTCCGACGCTTTGGACTGCGCCCATTGCGTGGTCAGGTTTAGGTAGTCGACGGCCCGATGAATATCATCAATATCGCGCTGGGCCAGCAGGGTCTTGCGCGCATCCATCCAACGGGCGATCTCGGCCTTATCAGCCTCGGTCAGGCTGCGTTGGCCATGCGGCTTGACCTCTCCGTTGCGGATGTTGATAACCGCGATCTGATCCATCTCGATCCGCTGCTGCCGGTTCTCGGTGTCGATCCTGAAAACCACGGCCCCGTTTTCTCGGACGCGGAAATAATACTCTGGCAGCTCTGCGGTCATGCGTGGCTCCGGTTTAGGTCAAAGAGGCACAGAAACGCTGGATACGCGTGCAGGCTTCGGTCAAGGCCTCATCCGAGGTCGCGTAGCTGACTCGGAAGTTCGGCGACAGGCCAAAGGCTGCACCGAAGACGACGGCAACGTCATGTTCTTCTAATAGGGCGGTGGCAAAGGCTTCATCCGAGTTGATCACCGTGCCTTGCGGCGTGGTCTTGCCAATCAGCCCCGCGATGGAGGGGTAGACATAAAACGCGCCTTCAGGCGTCGGGCAGGTGATTCCGTCGATGGCGTTCAACATGCTGACGACCAGATCGCGGCGGCGTTTGAATGTCTCATTGTTGGGGGCGAGAAAGTCCTGCGTGCCGTTCAGCGCCTCGACCGCCGCCCATTGACTGATCGAGCAGGGGTTCGAGGTCGATTGCGACTGAATCTTGCGCATCGCGGCGATGATTTCGACCGGACCGGCCGCGTAGCCAATCCGCCAGCCAGTCATCGCATAGGCCTTGGAGACGCCGTTGCAGGTCAGCGTGCGATCATAAAGACCCGGCTCAACCTCGGCTGGGGTGCAGAACTCGAACCCGTCATAGGCGAGATGTTCGTACATGTCGTCCGACATGATCCAGACATGCGGGTGGCGCACCAGAACGTCGGTCAGCGCTTTCAATTCGTCCCGGCTGTAGCCCGCGCCCGTGGGATTCGAGGGCGAGTTGAAGATGAACCATTTGGTCTTGGGCGTGATCGCGGCTTCAAGCTGTTCGGCCGTCAGCTTGAAGCTGTTTTCCAACGTGGTCTCGACCACAACAGGCGTTCCGCCGGCCAGCAGGACCATATCGGGATAGCTCACCCAGTAAGGCGCGGGGATCAGAACCTCATCGCCTTCGTTCATCGTCGCCATCAACGCGTTGTAGAGCGTCTGCTTACCGCCCGTTCCGACCGAGATCTGCGCGGGCGTATAGTCCAGCCCGTGATCGCGCTTCATCTTGGCACAGGCCGCCTGTTTCAGCTCTGCAATGCCATCGGGCGCGGTGTATTTCGTCTTGCCCGCCGCGATGGCCGCGACGGCTGCATCCTTGATGTTCTGCGGCGTATCGAAATCTGGCTCGCCCGCGCTGAGGGCGATGATATCGCGCCCGGCGGCTTTCAACTCGGCCGCTTTTGCGGTCATCGCGACGGTCGGAGAGGGTTTTACGCGTGACAATGTCGCAGACAGGAAACTCATGAGCGGCCTCGGTTTGTATGTTCAACCTGTCTGTCATAGGGTGCGCCCGATTGACGATCAAGCTGTATGACACACGAGAATTGGAGACCCCGATGAACGACGAAACCGACTGGTACGGACCGGATGCTGCAACGTTCGGAGACAGACTGGCCGGGGCGCGCGAAGCGGCGGGGATGACACAAGCACAATTGGCGCGTCGTCTGGGTGTCAAGAAGGCAACGATCGCGGCCTGGGAAAACGACCTGTCCGAACCGCGCGCCAATCGCTTGTCGATGATGGCGGGCATGATCAACGTCTCGATCATGTGGCTGTTGACCGGTGAAGGCGAAGGCATGGAGGCCCCCGTAGAAGAGGGCGAAGCCAGTCTGGAACTGGCAGGCGCGGTTGCCGAATTGCGTGCCATTCGTGGCGAGATGCGGGCCAGCGCCGAGCGGGCCGCCCGTTTGGAAAAGAAACTGCGTTTGATGCTGGAGCAGGACAAGAATGACTGAAACACGCGAGGTCCGGATCAAACGCCTGCAGATGCGCTCCATGCGGCGGGGGATCAAAGAGATGGATCTGATCCTGTCGGCTTATGCAGAACGCAACCTGAACACGATGGATGCGGCCGGGCTGGACTTGTATGACGCGCTTCTGAAGGAAAACGATCAGGACCTGTATCAATGGGTCACTGGGCAGGTGAATACGCCTGATCCTTTTGCTGAACTGATCTCGGATATCGCGCAAACGTTTCAAAAATAAAGAAAATCAGACTTAACCGATTTTTCGGAAATTCAGGTCATCGTGTCTGAAACGACACGGCTGAATCGGAGGGTCGGATGAGTATGGAAATGCAGGTTTCTGCGTCGGGGGCCAAAAGCTTCATGACCAGTTATCTTGAGGCGCTCGCTCTGGTCGAGCGTCTGCATCGTCTGTTGCTGGACGTTATCAAGGATGAGTTCGAACGGGTGGGCGTGCTGGAAATCAATGCGGTTCAGGCGCTTTTGCTGTTCAACATCGGCGATCATGAGGTGACCGCCGGCGAATTGAAAAGCCGCGGCTACTATCAGGGCAGCAATGTGAGCTACAACCTCAAGAAACTGGTCGAGATGGGGTATATGCACCACCAACGCTGCGAGATTGACCGGCGCTCGGTCCGCGTTCGTCTGACGCCACAGGGGCGCGAGATTCGTGATGTCGTGTCTGAGCTGTTCCTGCGCCATGCCGAAGGACTACGGGACCGCGGCGTTCTGGGGTCGGAAGGAATCGAGGATATCACCAGCTCGCTGCGTCGGGTCGAGCGGTATTGGACGGACCAGATCCGCTATATCTACTGATCAGAGGCTTGGGATAGGATGATCCCTTGCAGCTCTCGGATCAGTTTGCGGGTCATGGCGTCCTCATAGGCCTCAAAACCCAGTGCGACCTCGACAAACGCATCAGGGCCAAGGATGACCCAGGCGTTGTAGTAGGCGGACAGCTCTCCAACCTGGACATATCGTTGGTCGCCATAGTTGGAGTCGTCGACACCGATCACCAAACCGTTGATGGTGATGCCGTTGTCCTGCAGCAGCGCCTTGGCTGCGCGTGGGTGGAGACCGAGATTGTGCTTCCCATCTCCCGACAGATCCAAAGTGCGCTTCCAACACTCCGGTTGTTGGTTCAGGAGGTCCGCGCCAAACAGCATCGCATCGCCAACGGCTGTGCCTTGCGGGGCGGCGCTGCGGGTCACGTCGCCCATTCTCGCCGCGATCCTGCCTAGATCAGATTCGGAGCGAATTTCGGTCCAATCCAAAAGCACGCGCTGATGGCCGGGTTCGCTCCATTCGAACACCGCAAGGCGAACGGGAAATGCGAGGTTTGCCAAAATGATCTTGCGGATTTCAGGGCGCCGCAACGCAGCAGCCAAACCATCGATCTGCAACCTGTACTCGTGAACGTCGACAGAGCCGGACACATCCAACCCGAGCGCCAGAGCTTGACGGCATTGCGCCGAAACGGATCCTGCCAGAAGGCAACAAACAAGCGCGAGCAACCGTGTCATCTATGGCCTGTTTCTTGCAGAGATCCCAGTTGCAGGCCGCTCAATTCTCGTTCCAACTTGCGGCGCATAGCGCGTTCAAAGTCTTCAAATCCCTGCGCGATTTCAAGAAAAGCACCCGGTCCATGCAGGACGTTTTCCTGGAAGAACGGAACCAGAAACAACTCGCCCTCGAAATCGGCGGCATTGATCACCAACCCGTTCACTGTAACAGCGTCGAAGGGGAAATGCTTGTAGGCGATTTTGGGGCCATAGCCGTCGTTGTTCGCCCCATCTCCGGACAGATCAATGGTTTGAAACAAACAGTCCGGACCATCCTGCAACATGGTAGCCCCGTAAGCCAGCGCATGCCCCATCGCGGTGGCAGACCCGGAATCCGAACGCTCGGACTGGCTGATCCGGGTTGCCGCGGCCAGCAAGTCGCCTTCGTTTTCAATCATCTTCCACGGCAAGACGACATGCTGGGTGGATCGGCCGCTCCATTCATAAACGGCCAGCGCAACAGGAGCGGGAGACGAGAAAAAAGCGGCCTGAACCTCGGGCGCGAGCATCGCGGCGGCAAGGCCCTGACGTTGCAGTGCATCCTCGGCCTGATCTACGGAGACCGAGATATCCAGCGCCAGCAAAAGGGCCAACCGGCAGCCCTCGGCCTGCGCGGGGCTGGCCAACGCGGCCAACCCCAGTGCTGTCAAAGTGCGGATCACCAGTGCCCGGTACTCTCCATGCTGCTCCATGGCTCGGCGGGCTCGAGTGCGTCACCGTTCTGCAGCAGCTCGACAGAGATGTTGTCGGGCGAGCGAATGAACGCCATCCGACCGTCGCGAGGCGGGCGGTTGATCACGACGCCATTGTCCTGCAGGTGCTGGCAGGTCTCATAGATGTTGTCGACGCCATAGGCGAGATGGCCGAAATGGCGGCTGTCACTCGGCAGCGCATCGTCACCGTCCCAGTTATAGGTCAGCTCAAGCGGGCGATCCTCCTGCCCGGGAGGGGCCATGAAGATCAGCGTGAACCGGCCTTGTTCACTTTCGTGGCGGCGAGTTTCCTTTAGGCCTAGCAGCTCATAGAACGCCATTGATTTCTCAAGATCCTTCACGCGGACCATGGTGTGCAAATATCTCAGCCCCATCTTGGCCTTCCTCCTTTTCTTCGCTTGGTGCGCAGCTTAGCGCGGTTGCGCGAGGTGTCGAGAGGGGCCGGGAACACGATTTCGAACTTCGCTGCGCTTACGGCAGATATCGCGGTTCCAGTGGTGGAGTTGACGATATATAGTGGGTGTCGACTCATTCTTGGAAAGGATAATTTCATGCCTCTGTCTGCCGACCAACTGGCCGAGATCGAAGCGCAGCGCGCGCAATCGCATCCAACTCGCCGCGTTGTTGCACCGGGCATGGAAGATCATCTGTACACGGCTCATCAGGTGTTGGACCACGGTTTTGTCCGGGTCATCGATTATATGGGCGACGATGCAGCCATTTGTCAGGCGGCGCGCGTGTCCTACGGCAAAGGCACCAAATCCGTGCAAAATGATGAGGGCCTGATCCGCTATCTGATGCGTCACTGGCATTCGACGCCGTTTGAGATGTGCGAGATCAAGCTGCATGTAAAGCTGCCTGTTTTCGTCGCGCGCCAGTGGATTCGCCACCGGACCGCCAATGTGAACGAATACTCGGCGCGCTATTCGATTCTCGACCGTGAGTTCTATATTCCCGCCCCCGACCACGTGGCCGCGCAGTCCGAGGTCAACAACCAGGGTCGTGGGTCCGCCTTGGAAGGGGAAGAGGCCGCGCGTGTGCTGGAAATCCTAAAGGCCGACAGCGCCCGGTGCTATGACAATTATGAGGCGATGATCAATCAGGACGGGCAACAGGGTCTGGCGCGCGAACTGGCACGGATGAACCTGCCTGCAAACATCTATACGCAGTGGTATTGGAAGGTGGACCTGCACAATCTGTTCCACTTCCTGCGTCTGCGCGCTGACCCGCATGCCCAATACGAGATCCGGGTTTATGCCGATATGATGTGTAAGATCGTCGCCGATTGGGTGCCGTTCGCCTACAGAGCGTTCGAGGACTACCGATTGGGTGCCGTTAACCTCTCGGCCCAAATGGTCGACAGCCTACGCCGGATGTTGGCAGGTGAGACTGTGACTCAGGAAAACTCGGGCATGACGGCGCGGGAATGGCGTGAGTTCGAGGACGTAATTCGCAAGGATTGAGGCTCAGAAGCATATCTTTTGTATATACGTTTTGTCATGAAGCTGTTACATTGGCTTCATGACTTATCTGTTTCGCCTGATCCCATTGTGTCTTGTGCTGGCGTCACCGACGCAGGCCAAATCGCCCATAGCCGAAATCCTGTGTGAAGCGACCCCTCGGCTGCAAGAGAAACTGAGCGGCCAATTCGGCGCCGAACGTGTGGCAACCGGCATGCGCGGGCCCGAGCAGATCATGGAGGTCTGGAGCAGCGACCGCGGCGACTGGACCATGGTCGTTACCTACGCGACAGGAACGTCCTGCATCGTGGCAATGGGCGAGGACTGGCATGCCCGCACCAACGAAAAATCGACACGTGGGTAACGCCGATTTCTAGGGAATATTTGGCTGACGGCCTGAAATTGGCCGTCAGCCTTGATTGGAAACACCCCACATCTGGCGGGGTGGAAGTTACAACGGCTTCAAATCAGCTGCCATCTGGCGGCCGTCACGCCCGTCCTGCAACTCGTACGAGACTTTCTGATTGTCTGCGAGTCCGGTGAGGCCGGATCGTTCTACGGCCGAGATATGAACAAACACATCTTTGCCCCCCTCATCAGGGGCAATAAACCCATAGCCTTTTGTAGTGTTAAACCATTTCACGGTGCCGGTTGGCATGTCCCGTGTCTCCTTCTACTTGCGCATTGTCCCACAAATTGGTGGGGGCTGTGTCGACGTCATGGCGTATCGGGCTGATTTCTGGGTCAGATACAGTCCAAAACGCACGTTTCGTCTTTTTCAACATTGCACGGTGAAGTAAAAAATCAAGAAATACCGCTGGGAACCAACCAGTTTGCATAAAAAAGTTACAAATGCAGGAGCAGCCCAAAAATGCGCATTTATGGTCTGAAAAACTGTGATACGTGCCGTAAGGCGCTGAAATCGCTGCCAGAAGCAACCCTCGTGGATGTCAGGGCGGACGGTGTTCCGTCTGAGACGCTTTCGCAAGCTTTTGCCACGTTCGGCGAGGCTTTGCTCAATACACGGTCAACAACCTGGCGTGGATTGCACGATACCCAGCGCGCGCGGCCACCGTTGGAGTTGCTGGCCGATCACCCAACGCTGATGAAGCGCCCTCTGATCGAAAAGGACGGAGAGTTGTTTCTGGGTTGGACCGCTGAAACGCGGGCCTCTCTTGGTGTTGCGTAGCCGCGTACCTATCTGCTGATACGAACTGTAAGGGAAGATACATGCGAAACGCTGCCATGATTTTGGGCGTCATCGCCGGTTTGATCGGTATGATTGTCGGGTTTTTCGGATATGGCTATGTCGAAGCCATCAAGCATTTTGGAGATATCGAAGGGATTGCCGAGCAGGTGGACAACCCTGACTTGATTCAGGCGGCCTCGATCCTTGCGCCTTTGTTGGCGATTGCGGGCGGGGCCATGGCCCATGCGCGGGCGTTGATTGCGGGGATCTTGCTATTGGCCTCGGCTGCTGGGATGTACTATGCGTTCGGTTTCGGCGTTTTCACCATGTTCCCGATTGCCTTTGCCGCAGTGGCCGGGGTGCTTGGGCTCGCCGCGGGAAAACCGGACGAACCCAAGGCTCATTTCTAAGTTATTTCAGGCGCAGGATGCGGTCCAACGACAGCGGGCCTGCGCCATTGATGACAATCACCAGAAACAGAAAGGTCCACATGGTTCGCTGATCGACCAGATCGGGCGCCGCATTGAACAGGCTACCGAGTTTCACGCCATGGCCGGTCACGTCGACAATAGTTTGCACCCAGACAAACCCGATCATTGCGACCGCCGCCAGACGCGTGAACAGACCAACCAGCAGCAGCGCGGGCAAGACGAACTCGGCCACGGTGCCAAGGAAGATCACGATCCGCTGGAAGAACGTCATTTGCGTGACGTCCCAAAGCACGGCTTCGGCGGCTTTCGGAAAGATTTGCCCAAACGCACCACTGGATGGCGAGAAGATCGATCCATCAATCTTCAGCATCGCCGAATTCCAGTAGTAGACGAGCAATACAGCGATAAACACGAGCCGGGCGAGGGTTGGCGTCAGCCAACCGGACGCATGGTCCACCTTTCCCAAAACGGAGTTGTGGATTGAGATGAGCGCAGTCATGACTCCAGCCTTTCGATAGTCACAGAGGTTATTGCACCGCCTTGCAAAAGCAGTGCCAGAGTGGTTCCAAGATCAAAGTCGGGCGTGTCAGCAGCGGTTTTTTCGAACGCGCTGCCGATGGTGTCGCCCGCTTGCATATGTGCGATCCAGTCTGCGCCGCCTTTTGGCAATAGATGCGGGGCGGGATCATATTCGGGGCGGGTGACCAGAACGTCCTCGGCCTGAGCCACCGGTTTTGGGGCGTCCGCTTTCGAATTGTAACGCCAGATCGCGTGGATCGGCCAATCCGACCGGACCACCCGCATCGCCGGGGCAAAACTCAGCCGCGCGCGCATCACGTCTTCGGGGGGAACCGCCAGCGCATCGGCGGGGGCAGGCGTGCTGTCTGCCGCGTGGTAAGAGTGGCGCAGGGCAAGTTCCAGCCTTGCCATATCGGCAAGGTAGCCCAGATGGGACAGCTGAGGCATTCCGGCGACAAAGGCGGGAAACGCCTCACCATAGAACATCATCAACGGGGATGTAGGCGGGTACTGGCGTAGGAAAATGCCCGAAAGGCCATCCATGTTCTGCGATCCCAGCAGCTTGGTGATCACGGGAAAGGCCTGCTGCATGGCCTCGGTCAGTGAGACAGCGACATTGTTGCGATAGACGCTGAACCGCCGGCCGGCGGGTTGGTTTTTGGAGTCCAGCAACCCCTCTGGGACCGGGGTAGAGGCGTCCAGAAGCGCGGCGCGGAACTGGGTTTGCGACACGCTCATGCCGGGATCCGCTCCAGTGCCGCCTGGGCGCGCACGGCCTCGTCCCGCAGGACCGGCCAGTCAGGAACATCCGTGTCCCACTCGACCAAGAGAGGCTTCGGCCCCGACCGATCCAGAACATAGTCCAAAAGCGCCCAGACTGGATCAACGACCTCGCGCCCGTGGCTGTCGATCAGCAGAGGTTTGCCGTGGTCGTCTTCGTCTTCATCGTGACCGCCGAGGTGAATCTCACCAACCTTTTCAAGCGGGTAGGCGTCGATATAGCCCTGAGGCGAGAAATCCAGATTGGTGGCGGAGACAAAGACGTTGTTCACATCCAGCAACAGCCCGCATCCGGTTCGGTTCGAAACTTCGCGCAGGAAATCGGGCTCGGACCAGGTGCTTTCCTCAAACGCCAGATAGCTGGAGGGGTTTTCGAGCAGCATTTGCCGTCCGACCACCTCTTGTACCTGGTCGATATGATCGCAGATGCGGGTCAAAGTGGCATCGGTATAGGGCAGGGGCAGAAGGTCGTTCAGGAAGTGGCTGTCATGGGTCGACCAAGCCAGATGCTCGGAGAAGCTGGCCGGATTCAGCCAGCCGATCAAATGTTTCAATCGCGCCAGATGATCGGCATCCAGCGGGCCTTCGCCGCCGATGGACAGGCCAACACCGTGGACAGAGATTGGGAATTGTTCTGACAAATGGCGCAGTTGCGCCAGCGGGCGGCCGCCGTCGCCCATGTAGTTCTCGGCATGGATTTCCAGCCATGCGACGGGCTGTGCGTGTTCAAGGATCTGTGCAAAGTGCTGCGGTTTATACCCAACACCCGGCGCTGCGGGCAGTCGGTTCGACCTGAGTGCGTCGTCCAGCATGAGGCAGTTCCCTATGATCACGTGAAAAGGGGCGGGCGATTTGGCCCGCCCCTTGGATTTCGTATGGTAGATATTATGCCGGCAGGTCGCGGTTCAGTTCTTCCAGCGAGCCTTTGCGCGGGGTGCCGTCTGCCTGTGCGGGCAGTTCGATATCGGCGCAGGTGCCTGCATCAACCAGAGTCCAGGCGTTGCCCTGATAGTCAACGGTCGAGGTGCCCGCGCATGTGGTGCCAGGGCCTGCGGCGCAATCGTTCTGACCGGCCAGCGAAACGCCATAGCATTTCTCTTTCGCTTGCGCGGAGGCGGTGGTTGCTGCGCCCGAAACGGCGGCTGCGACTGCTGTTGCGATAACCAGGGATTTGGCTGTGTTCGACATCTCGGTAATCCTTTTGATGACTGCGTATGTCTGCTTGTGACAATGACAAAGGTAACGTCTCGTGAGCCACAGTTAAATTCACGAGGCCGTGTCTCACAAGCGCGTCAGGCATTGTCATGCCCTCTTGCAGGTTAACAAATTGTTTTTGAATTGAAAAATGGAAAGTGTTTCAATCCGGCCCCGATTTCAGGGCCGGATGAGGGGTTAGAATCAACCCAATGTTACAGCAGGTCCGGTGGGGTGGCTGCTTTGGATAGCTCATTTGTTACAGTCTCAAGAGATTGAACCTGCGTCTGTTTTTCGCCCAGGCGGCGGACGCTGACTGTGCGATCATCCACCTCGCGGTGACCCACGGCCAGAATGACAGGAACCTTGCCGACCGAGTGTTCGCGGACCTTGTAGTTGATCTTTTCGTTGCGGATATCTGCCTCGGCCCGGACGCCAGCGGCGCGGAGCGTTTCAACAACCTCGGCCACATAGTCATCCGCGTCAGAGGTGATTGAAGCCACAACGACCTGCCGCGGCGCCAGCCAGAATGGCAGCTTGCCCGCGTGTTCTTCGATCAGAATGCCGATGAACCGTTCGAACGACCCAAGGCAGGCCCGGTGCAGCATGTAGGGGCGATGCTTGGACCCGTCCGCGCCTATAAAGTTCGCATCCAGTCGCTCGGGCAAGTTGGGGTCGACCTGAAGCGTGCCGCATTGCCAGTTCCGGCCGATGGCGTCTGTCAGAGTGAACTCCAGCTTCGGGCCATAGAAAGCGCCTTCGCCTTCGAGAACCTCATAGTCATAGCCAGCGGCCTTGCAGGCATCGCCCAAGGCTTTCTCGACGAAATCCCAGCTTTCATCGCTGCCGATCCGCTTTTCCGGACGGGTCGACAGTTTGATGGTCCAGTCGTGGAAGCCAAGGTCGGCGTAGACCTTCGACAAGAAAGCGATGAACTTCGCGGTCTCGGATTCGATCTGATCCTCGGCGCAGAAGATGTGGCCATCGTCCTGAGTGAAGCCGCGCACCCGCATAATCCCGTGCAGCGCGCCAGAGGGCTCATAGCGCGCGCAGGAGCCGAACTCGGCCATACGCAGCGGCAGATCGCGATAGGATTTCAGGCCCTGATTGAACACCTGCACGTGGCAAGGGCAGTTCATCGGTTTCAACGCGTTGATCGCCTTTTCGCGGGCATGCTCTTCGTCGACTTCGACAATGAACATGTTCTCCTGGTACTTGTCCCAGTGGCCCGAGGCCTCCCACAATTTGCGGTCAACGACTTGCGGAGTGTTGACCTCGACATAGCCGTCACGGTCCTGCATCCGGCGCATGTAGTCCTGCAGTGTGGTGTAGATTTTCCAGCCGTTGGGATGCCAGAACACTTGACCCGGAGCCTCTTCCTGCATGTGATACAGGTTCATCTCGCGGCCCAGCTTGCGGTGGTCGCGCTTGGCGGCCTCTTCCAGCATGTTCAGGTGCGCTTTGAGCTTTTCCTTTCCGGTGAAGGCTACGCCATAGATGCGCTGCAACATCGCGCGGTCGCTGTCGCCACGCCAATAGGCGCCCGCAATGGACATCAGCTTGAAGGCATCGCCCGGCAGTTGGCCGGTGTGCTGCAGGTGCGGGCCGCGGCACAGATCCTGCCAGTGGCCGTGCCAGTACATGCGCAGCGGCTCATCACCCGGAATGGCTTCGATCAGCTCGACCTTATAGGGCTCATTGTTGGCCTTGTAGAATTCGATCGCGCGGTCGCGATCCCAGACCTCGGTAGTGACGGGGTCGCGCTTGTTAATGATCTCTTTCATCTTTTTCTCGATGAGGCCGAGATCTTCAGGCGTGAATGGCTCTTCGCGGTCAAAGTCATAGTACCAGCCGTTTTCGATCACGGGGCCGATGGTGACTTTGGTCGCGGGCCAGATTTCCTGCACCGCGCGCGCCATGACATGCGCCAGATCGTGGCGGATCAGCTCATTGGCCTGCGCTTCATCCTTCATGGTGTGGATGGCGATTTGGGCATCTGCATCGATGGGCCATTGCAGGTCCCAGTGCTGACCGTTCACTGTGGCTGAGATGGCCTTTTTCGCCAGCGATGTTGAGATGTCGGCAGCCACCTGCGCAGGCGTTACGCCTGCGTCATAGGAACGTGCATTGCCATCGGGAAAAGTGAGAGAGACGGATTTTGAATCCAGGGCCATATCGGCTCTCCTCGTCGGTTTGGCGCCCACTGAACGCCCGGTTGCGGGTTATTTGCGTTTGGCTGCTTTGGCAGGTGGTTGTGCTTGTGTCAAGTGGTGGGAGCGAGGGGCCAGCCCCTCGCGCTCCCCGAGGTATTATTAGCCAGATGAAGGAGGATCACGGAATTGCACTTGGGCGGGGGGCGTGCATGATGTCAGGAAAGCAAAGAGGGCTTTATGGCAGCAACAGATTTTTTGGAAACGGCGCAGGGGCGGCGGTTGGCTTTTCACAAAAGTGAAGGGGCCGGTCCGACCATTGTTTTTCTGGGCGGTTTGAAATCGGATATGGAGGGCACCAAGGCCGTTCATCTTGAAGCTTGGGCGCAAGCCCGGGGGCAGGCGTTCTTGCGGTTTGACTATTCCGGTCATGGAGAAAGCTCTGAGGCGTTCACTGACGGCTGTATTGGCGATTGGCACGAAGACACGCTGGCAGCGGTGAGTGCTTTGACTGAGGGGCCTTTGGTGGTCGTGGGGTCCTCGATGGGCGGTTGGCAGGCGCTGCTGCTGGCAAAGGCGTTGCCGGAGCGAATTGTTGGCATGGTGACCATCGCGGCAGCCCCGGATTTTACCGAGGACGGCTATTGGGCGTCCTTCTCAGATGCGCAGAAGGCGGCGATGGAGGAGGTTGGGCATGTGGAATTGCCCTCGGATTATATGGAGCCTTACATCATCACAAAGCGTATGATCGAAGATGGTCGGAAGCGCCTGGTTCTGCGGGACGTGTTGGATCTGCCGTTTCCCGTACGTTTTTTGCAGGGGACGGCTGATACGGCGGTGTCGACTGAAACAGCCGTACGCCTAGTAGAGCATGCGACCGGACCGGATATGCGATTGTTGCTGGTCAAGGATGCGGATCATCGGTTCTCGGACGGGCCGTGCCTTGGCTTGATCGAGAACGCCGTTCTCGACGTTTTGGGGGATGCGTGATGCGCTGGTTCGGTTGGGTGCTGGGTCGGGTTTTATTGGTTCTGATCGTTATCGGAGGCCTGATCTTTTGGTTCGGGCCGCGGGAAGAGGTGAACCTGGACCCCGATTTCGACCCCCGCAAGTTTGGCGAAGGTGTTCAGGTCTATTTTGAAAGCACGGAATCCGCCTTTGACGATATTGTTCCCGGTGTCGAAAAGCGTGTGATCTGGCAGGACGGGTTCAAAGAACAGCGGACGCCCTATTCAGTGCTGTATGTTCATGGCTTTTCGGCCAGTTCCGAAGAGATCCGCCCAGTACCAGATATGGTCGCTGATACTCTGGGCGCCAATCTGGTATATGCGCGCTTGCAAGGACATGGGCGCAGTGGGGCCGCGATGGGCGATGCGACCGCCTCGGGTTGGATGAAGGACATGGCCGAGGGGCTGGCGGCGGCCAAAGCCGTTGGGGAAAAGGTTGTGGTTATTTCGACATCGACCGGGGGCACGCTGGCAGCGGCGGCCGCTTTGAACACGGACCTCAGCGAGAATGTCGCGGCGATGGTGTTCGTGTCACCGAATTTCGGGGTGAATGCGGCAGGCGCGTTCATACCCGGTTTGCCGTGGGCTCGGGATTGGTTGCCATTGTTGATGGGGCCGGAGCGGGACGTTTCCGGGCCAGATCCGGAAAAGAACAAGTACTGGACGTCGGTTTACCCGTGGGAGGCCGTGGTGCCGATGACAGTTCTGGTCGAAACGGTCTACGGTCTTGATTTCTCGCAAGCTTTGGTGCCGGCGCTGTTCTGGTTCTCGGATGATGATCAGGTCGTGCGCCCGGACAAGACCCACAAGGTGGCCGAGGCCTGGGGTGCGCCAGCAACGGTTGAGCTTGTAACGATGGGGCCTGAAGATGATCCGATGTCGCATGTGATTGCCGGTCGCCTGATGTCTCCGGACCAGACAGAGCCGACGGTGAATGGAATATTGGCTTGGTTGAAAACGCAGGGGATCGAATGACGCCTCCTTCAAGAGCATAGCGATGCGCAAGCCGGGCAGTATGTGGAGCCTTGAGACGCTGGGTCGTGTGCGTCTGTCCCGGCATTTCTTCATGCGCGATTTCCTGTATTCCGAGATCGGGAATTTCCACCAAAAGCAGAACCTGCCTGAGAACCCGGATCTGGCCATCGAAACCGGCAGCGCCTTTTGCCAAACCTTGCTAGACCCGCTGGAGGAGACCTTTGGCCGGGTCGCAGTGCGTTCGGGCTATCGGTCGCCGTCCTTGAATGCGTTTGGCAACGAAAACCGACTGAACTGCGCGCGCAATGACAATCCGCTGGAGTGCCATATCTGGGACTGGGGGCAGGGTGAGGCGCGAGTCGCTGGTGCATCTATCGTGATCCCCTGGTTTGCTGATCGCTACGCGCAGGGGCGGGACTGGCGCGATCTCGCGTGGTGGATGCATGATCATCTTGACTACTCCGAGATCTGGTTTTTCCCGAAACTCAGCGCGTTCAATCTGGTGTGGCGCCCCACGCCTCAGCGTCGGATCGATAGCTATATCGCGCCCAAAGGTTGCCTTTTACGACCGGGGGGCGAGCCAGCCGAAAACCTTTCTGCCCGTCAGAAACGCTATGCTGATTTCCCGCCGTTCCGTGGAATCGCCTATCCGTAAAGATTCACTTGCTGGGCTGATCCAAACCTTCCATCCTGATGAGAAGGAACGACTCGGATAACCGAGCAGAAGGAGGCCCCACGTGATTGAGCCGCTGGTGTTGTTGCCGGGTTTGATGTGTGATGCTCGGCTGTTTCATCCCCAGATTGATGCGTTTTCGCGCCGCCGCGCCGTGGTCGTCTCGGCGATCAGCCGGGGGGAGCGTATCGAAGAGATCGCCTCGGATTTGCTGGATCAGTTGCCCCACCGGTTCGCACTGGCCGGGCATGGGCTGGGCGGTGTGGTGGCGTTGGAGCTTGTCCGTCGCGCCCCGGATCGGGTGTCGCGCCTGTGCCTGATCTCGACCGATGCACAGGCCGACACACCGCAGATCGCGGCCGCGCGGGAGGATCTGATCATCGGCGCGCAGGCCGGGCGGCTTGAGGAGGTGATGCGGCAGGTTGTGGGCTCGGACACTCTGGCGCCGGGAACGCAGCGCATCCCTGTGTTGAATGACCTACTGGCGATGGCGCTGGATTTAGGCCCGGAGGTGTTTGTGACCCAGATGCGTGCGCTACAGAGGCGCGTGGATCAGCAGGGCACGCTGCGCCGGATCAAAGCGCCCAGCCTGATCTTGTGTGGAAAGCATGACCGGCTGACGCCCGAGCGCAAGCATGCCTTTATGGCGGACATGATCCCAAATGCGGTGATGCACACAATTGATGCGGCCGGATATCTGCCAACTCTGGAAGCGCCCGAGCAGGTGATTGACCTGATGCAGGCGTGGCTGGATGAACCCTTGCGCATGGCCTAGGGGTAAAGCGCCGCGCGTTCCTCTTTGCTGATCACCGTCGGTGTCACGACGGGTTCAAAACTCTCAGGATCAAAGAACGGTGTGTTTCTCCACCCGCCAGATAGCCTTGATTTGATCACGCGCCTAAGCAACCCAATTGCCGCCGGAGCCAGATTTTCGTGCTTTTGCTTGCCGTTGGACCGAGGCACGAACCCACGAGTGGAAATCGGGCCAAGCCGCGCGCGATCGGCGATACGCAATGCGATGAACCCCGCAAAGGGAAACCTGGCGGTGCGAGGCGTGGTTGCCAAGGGTACATTGCAGCATTTGGCATACCATCGCAGCATGCCCTTCGGGCTTAGAGACATCGCCGCCAAATGTTCGGCGCCGCTGTCAATCGTAACCTCGTCGGGGGCGATTTGAAACACCTCAACCGGGCCGGGGGCCGGGTCGGGTTGGCCGAAGTAAAGCTGGGCCGCACGGCAGTCGTGGCAAAAACACTCGGCATGGGTACCCAGACGCGCACCATCAGATGTGATGCGGCCTGTCAGTGCCCCACAGGCGCAGGAAAAGGTGAGGTCAGACTCTGACGCCAAAGCCCTTACGCGACTTTGTTGCTGTTGGCCGCCCGACGACGCGGTTTGCGGCTGTTCTCGTTCATGAAGTCGATGACCAGCGGGCGGATATTGTCGCGCCAGCTGCGGCCCGCGAAGATGCCGTAATGCCCCGCGCCGGGTTCGACATGGCTGGCTTTCTTGCTGTCCGGCAGGCCGGTACACAGATCAAGCGCGGCGATACACTGTCCGGGGGCCGAGATATCGTCATTCGCGCCTTCCACGGTTTTCACGGCCACATCGGTGATCTTGCCCATATCCACCTTGTGCCCGGCGACGACAAATTCGTTCCGCCCAATCTCGCGGTTTTTGAAAATGCGTTCGACCGTGGAGAGATAAAATTCGGCCGGCATATCCATGACAGCGAGGTATTCATCGTAGAAGCGATTATGGGCGTCATGGTCCGAGGCCTCCCCCCGCATCACACGCTGAATCTGATCCGTGAAGGCTGTGGAGTGGCGTTCGGCATTCATCGACATGAACGAAGCCAGCTGCAACAGGCCGGGATAAACCATTCGACCCACGCCTTTGTATTTGAAACCAACGCGCTGGATCATGGTCTCTTCCAACTGGCCCATCGTCACGCGACGGCCAAAGTCGGTCACGTCAGTCGGGGTGGCGTCGGGATCGACCGGGCCACCAATCAGGGTCAGGGTGCTGGGCTGGGCCTTTGGTTCGACCTCGGCCAGATAGGCGGTCGCGGCCAGTGTCAGTGGCGCAGGTTGGCACACAGCGACCACATGGGTGTCCGGACCAAGTTCCTTCATAAAATCGACAAGGTAGAGGGTGTAATCCTCGACATCGAACTTTCCGGCGGACACGGGGATATCGCGCGCGTTATGCCAATCGGTGATGTAAACTTCGCAATTGACCAGCAGGCTTTTGACGGTCGAGCGCAGCAATGTGGCGTAGTGACCGGACATTGGAGCCACCAAAAGCACCTTGCGAGGTTGCGTTTCGCGCCCGTTTACCTTGAAATGGAGAAGGTCCCCAAAGGGACGCTCCAGAACCGAGGTGACTTCGACCAGATGATCTTTGCCATCTTCACACGTGAACGTCCGGATGCCCCAATCGGGCTTCGCGACCATGCGTTGAAAGGTGCGCTCGGTCACTTCACCCCAAGCGGCCATCCAGCTGAACGCCGGGTTGGGAACCATCGAAAACAGCGGGTAGGAGGCCATCGCATTTGCCGTCGAACCAAGCCATTGGTTCGTATTGCGCATGGTTTCCATCAGATCGTAGGTCATCATGTAGCGCATCGAAGGATCCTCCGGAGTATCAACCTAAGAGTTCGGACCATTCGTCGCTTTGTCGACCAACGTCCGCGACGTTATTCTGCATAGCAGCGAGAGTAGGGGTGAATTGTTAAAATGACAACAAGTGAAGACAATACGGGCCAAGTTACCGAAGAACATATTGAACGCATTAAAGAAAATATGGAGAAGGTTGAGGCTCTCTCCAAGCGCCTGATCGAAGTCATGGCTTCGAAAAAGTCTCATGTCCCGGCATTGGACGGCCCGAATCAAGAGCTTTATGCACGTGCGGCAACGGCCTATTGGGCCGACGCCTTGCAGAATCCTGCCAAACTGCTGGAGCAGCAGATCGAATACTGGGGCAAGTCCGTTTTGAACTTTGCCGAGGCTCAGCAGGCCCTGACCACAGGTGAAGTCGATGAAGACGAACCCAAACCCAAGGATAAACGCTTTTCCAACCCGCTTTGGGACACCAACCCCTATTTTCGCTTGATCCGCCAGCAGTACCAGACCAATGCCGAAGCGATCGCGCAGGCGGTGTCGTCGGTTGAGGACCTTGAAGAGAAGGACAAGCAGCGCCTTCAGTATTTCTCGCAGCAGATCATTGACCTGATGGCCCCCACCAATTTTCTGGCAACCAACCCCGATGCCTTGGAGAAAGCTGTCGAAACCGAGGGGCAATCCCTGATCCAAGGGCTTGAGAACCTCGTCTCGGACCTAGAGGCCAATGATGGTGAGCTTGTGGTCAAGCTTGCGGATGACAGTGCATTCGAGGTTGGGGTCAATATTGCGACCAGCCCCGGCGATGTTGTTTATCGCAACCGCATGATGGAGCTGATCCAATACAAACCAGCAACCGAGACGGTGCACGAAACGCCCATCGTTCTGTTCCCGCCGTGGATCAACAAATTCTACATTCTTGACCTCAAAACCCAGAACAGCCTGATCAAATGGGTGACCGAGCAGGGATACACCCTGTTTGTCGTCAGCTGGATAAATCCCGATTCCACCTACGCCGATGTGGGGATGGAGGACTATATTCAGGATGGGTTCCTGACTGCGATCGAGACGGTCAAGAAGATCTGCAAAGTAAAACAGGTCAACGCCGTTGGGTATTGCATTGCGGGCACGACGCTCAGCCTGACCCTGTCACTGCTCAAACAGCGCGGGGACAAATCGGTCAAGTCGGCGACCTTCTTTACGGCTCTGACCGATTTTGGGGATCAAGGAGAATTCACGCCGTTTTTGCAAAACGACTTTGTGGATGGGATCGAGGATCAGGTCGCCAAGGATGGCCTCCTCCGCGCATGGATTCTTGGGCGCACCATGTCCTTCCTGCGTTCGCGCGACCTGATCTACACGCCAGCGATCCGCAGCTATATGATGGGAGAGACCCCTCCGGCTTTTGACCTGCTGTATTGGAACGGCGACGGCTCGAACCTGCCGGGGAAGATGGCGGTGCAGTATCTGCGCGGCCTGTGCCAGCACAACGAATTCGTGGGCGATGGCTTTGAGATGCTGGGCCACAAGCTGCATGTCAGGGATGTGGACGTCCCCCTGATGGCTATCACCTGCGAGACGGACCATATCGCCCGCTGGAAAGACTGCTATCGCGGTGTTCAGCAGATGGGGTCCAAGTCCAAGACTTTTGTTGTGTCAGAGTCCGGTCACATTGCAGGGATCGTGAACCCGCCCAGCAAGAAGAAATACGGCCACTACACCAACCCTAATCTGAAATTGGATGCCGAGGCCTGGTTGAAAGACGCTGACTTTCACGAAGGATCCTGGTGGCCGATGTGGGGCGCTTGGCTGAAGAAACGGTCTGGCAAGCAGGTTCCGGCGCGCGAAACGGGTGATTCGGAGCATCCGAGCCTGTGTCCGGCGCCTGGCAGCTATGTTTTGCTCAAGGCAAATCGCTGATTTCAAAATGAAACTTGATTTTTTCTGCATTGCAGCAAGAAAAAACTTGAAATGCTGCGATGCAGAAATCATATTGTCCTCAAGCCGATGGAAACCGGGGTGGGCCCGGTTCGGTGAAAAGGATTAGGACAATGGCAAAGACCCAAGACTTCACCGCGATCATGAAAGACGTCATGGGCGCGTTTCCGGTAGACACCACCGCAATGGAAGGTGCCTTCAAATCGACCGCAGCGCTGAACGAAAAGCTGTCGGGCGTTGCTCTGGACGCTGCTGAGAAATCGGCTGAAATCTCGAACAAATGGACCAAGGACACCCTGGCCAAACTGACCGAGATGTCGAAAGCAAAGGCCGAGCCTGCTGACTACGCAAAAGCCGCAACCGACTTCGCAAGCGCGTCGGCCGAAGTTGCTGCTGAAAACCTGGCTGCTTTCGCCGAAATCGCGAAAAAAGTTCAGTCGGAAACCGTTGAGCTGCTGATGGCCGCTGGCAAAGACGCTGCTGAAGAAGCAACCGCAGCTGTCAAGAAAGCGACTTCTGAGGTGACGACTGCTGCCAAGAAAGCCGCAGCTGCCAAGTAAGAACGTACGCGACGAGCATCTTATCCTCCCTATAGGTGCCATCGCGTTGGGCAGGTCGATTGACCTGCCCTTTCTTTTTGTGCTGCAGTCGCATAACCTCTGCTGCAACGCATCATCCTTGGGGAGGGTACAAGGTGTCGGACAAAGAAAAACCGCTGTTGATCAAGCGCTATGCCAGCCGCCGGCTGTATAACACCGAGACCAGCGACTACGTGACGCTCGAAGATATTGCGGGGTTCATCCGCGACGGGCGCGAAGTTCAGATCATTGATCTGAAGACGGGCGATGACCTGACCCGCCAGTACCTTTTGCAAATCATTGCCGAACATGAAAGCCGGGGTGAAAACGTCCTGCCGGTGAATGTCCTGAACGATCTGGTGCGCAGCTACATGGTGCCGGGCGGGGGTATGATGCCGCAATTCCTGCAAAGCTCGTTCGACATGCTGCGCGAAAGCCAAAGCAAGATGATGGAGAACATGAACGCCATGAACCCGATGTCTCAGATGCCGGGATTCGAGGCGATGCAGGCGCAGCAACAGGCGTTCCTCAAGGCGATGACCGGCGGGTTGTCCGGCAACTGGTCAGGCCCGGATAAAGAGGATGAGTCCGAACCAAAAGAGGACCTGGACGACATCAAAAAGCAATTGGCCGAGTTGCAGCAGAAGCTTTCGAAACTGAACTAGAGGCATAGGCGATGCGCTGGCTGGTCCTGTGTATCGCCATTCTTTGGTCGCAAGCCGTTTGGGCCGAGGGGCAGTTCTCTGAAAACTGGTCGGCAGTCTGTCGGTTGGGGACAGATACCTCTGCCGGATGTCAGGATATCCGGGCGCGTGAGATACTCGATGCGTCCGAGGCCCCTTGGCGCGCGATTGGTCGCGTCAACTACGCAGGGCGGGACCAACGATCTCATTGTACGGGCGTTCTGATCTCGGAAAACCATGTGTTGACGGCGGCGCATTGTCTCTACAATCGATCACGCAAACGCTGGATACCACCCGAGAGTATTCGATTTGCTGCCGGGTACCAGCGGGGCGAGGCGGTCTCGGTTGCGCGAGCCGATGACTATATCTTGCCTGCAGGTCAGGACGTATCGGCCAGCTTCTCCGATCAACCCGAATTAGACTGGGCCATTCTGGTGCTGGACGCTCCGATCGGGGCCGAGGTCGGTTTCGTGAAACCGGCAGATCAAGAGGTCGAGGCGGGTTTCGTCGCGGGCTATCCGGGGCTAAGACCTCATGTCCTGAGCCAGACAGAGACTTGCCCCATGCGTATATATGCAGGCCAAATGCTGCATGGGATCTGCCCGGTGATGATGGGGGATTCCGGCGCACCGCTGTTGGTGAATTCCTCGGGCGGGCTGCGGGTGGCTGCTATCTTGTCCCGCATCGCACCGACCCCCGAAGGGATCGATGCGTTGTTCGTCTCAGTGCTCGGAGTTCAGGTACCGTAAGCGGGGACAGGGCCAATCACCTCACCGACCGAGGCCAGCAAGATATCGGCGATCACGTCCAGTTCCTCACGCGTCAGGCGCACGGGCAGGCGCACGTCACAGGCTGTCATCAGCATGGCACGTGTTTGCGGCAGTTCGAATTGCTCAGGCAGGAACTGCCAGTTCCAGAAGGCGCGGGCATTGTCTTCGCTCATGCCAAAGACCTGAACTTTGACGCCGCGCGCCTCGGATGCGGCGGCAAAGGCGCGGATTTCATCCTCATCCATGCCGACCAGATTGAACTGAATCGAATCCGGCGCACGACGTTCGGGCGAAAGCGGGGCAGGGACGTCGATATAGTCTGAGCTGTTCAGCCGTTCCGCTACATAATCGTGGTTTGCCAGCCCATCGCGCACGCGGCGCGCCAGTTCCGGGATCTGAGGGCGGATCACTGCGGCGCTGAGGTTGCTCATCCGCAAGTTATAAAGCGGCAGTTTGTTCTGCCAGCGGGCAAAGGCCTGCTCCAACTCGGGCGAGTTGTCGCCATGCGGGGTTTTGTGCTTCTTCCAGTTATGCTCATAAGCGCCGGACATGATCACGGTGCGGGCAACCAGATCGGCGTCGTCGGTGATCAGAATGCCACCTTCGCCCGCGTTGATCATCTTGTAGGATTGGAACGAGAAGCAGCCAATTTTGCCGATGGTTCCAATGTTGCGCCCATGCCAAGTGGTGCCCAGCGAGTGCGCGGCATCTTCGATCACCGGGATATCGCGTGCGTCGCACAGCGCCATGATCGCATCCATATCCGAGGTATGGCCGCGCATATGGCTGATGATGACCGCCTGCACATCGTCCAGCTTGGCCTCGAAATCAGCCATGTCTATGCGGTAGTTCGGACCAACTTCGCACAGAACCGGAACGCAATCCGCATGCACGACCGACGATGGCACAGCAGCGAAGGTAAAGCCGGGGATCAGAACCCGCGCATCCCGCGGCAGGCCCAGCGCCTTCAGCGACAGAAACAGAGCAGCCGAGCAGGAGGAAACAGCCAATGCGTATTTCGTTCCCAGCAGCGCGGCGAACTCGGATTCCAGCAAAGCGACCGGAGCGTCCTGCGGCGCGGTGTAGCGAAACAGGTCGCCTGATTGCATCAGGGCGTCGATTGCGTCTCGTGCGGCGGCGGGGATGGGTTCGGCGTCATGAACGTTGGGTGGCAGCGTCATATTTGGTTTTCCCGAATTCTAACTTTTACTTTATTAAATCAAGCGTGCCGCCCGTGCCAAGCCCCCAATCGCAAGATCGGCAAAATTTCACCAAATTGTCGTATTGAAGAGGGGGGTTAAATCCCCAGCCGATCCCGCATCGCGTACCATGTCATTGCCAGCGCCAGTAGAGGGTTGCGCAGGGCCGGACCACCGGGGAAGGGCAGGGCCGGGACGCGGGCCATGGTATCGAAACCTTCGGCCTGTCCCTGGATGGCCAATGCCATTAGCTGACCGGCATGTGTTGCCGTGCCGACGCCATGGCCGGAATAGCCCGAGGCGGACAGGATATTCGGCGCGACACGCGTTAGATAAGGCATCCGACGCATTGTAATCGCCAGAGTGCCGCCCCACGCGTAGTCGAGTTTGATCTCCCGCAGATGCGGAAAGATCTCGGTCATTGGTTTGCGCACGGTAGCGGAGATATCCGAAGGGAACCGGTAGCCATAGCTTTCGCCTCCGCCAAACAGCAGGCGTCCGTCAGCGCTGAGGCGGAAGTAATTCACCACGAATTTTGTATCTGCAACGGCGACATCCTGCGTCAGCACGCGCGCGGCCTCAGCCCCAAGCGGTTCTGTCGCGGCGATGAAGTTGTTGATCGGCATCACCCGCGCCGCGACCTGCCGGTTCAGTGTCCCAAGGTATCCGTTGCAGGCCAGAATGACGTGTTGGGCGCGAACCTTGCCGCCTTCAGTTAGAACCGTGGCCGGGTCGCCTTGTTCGATCCCTGTCACCTCGGTGCCCTCAAAGACACGCACACCCGCGGCCTCAGCAGCACGGGCCAGACCGAGCGCATAGTTCAACGGGTGCAAATGCGCCGCCCCCATGTCCAGATACCCCCCCTTGTAAGCAGGTGAGGGGCAGAGGGCGTGGCCCGCCTCTTCATCCAGCAGCTCGATCTGATCGTAGCCGTAACGGTCCGACAAATGCGCCGCATGGGCGTGCAGATCGCTGCGCTCGGAAGCTGACAGACCTAGGTTGGCGATACCGGGCTTCAGGTCGCAGTCAATTTTGTGTTTTTTAACCAGAGATTTGACCAAGATCTTCGCATCCTCGGCCAGTTCCCAAAGCTTGACAGCGTCATCCTGCCCGACGAGCCGCTCCAGATCCTCCTGGTCCATGCGCTGGGCGCTGCCCAACTGGCCGCCATTGCGGCCTGATGCGCCAAACCCAACACGGTGCGCCTCAAGCAGGACAACGTCCATCCCGGCCTCGGCCAGATGCAGCGCAGCGGACAAACCAGTATAGCCACCACCGACGATGCACACATCGGCGCGCGTTTCGCCCTTGAACTCAGGGAACCGCGCCAGAGGATTGGCTGTCGCGGCATACCAGCTTGCCGGATACTCGGCTTTGCTATCGTTGGAATAGAGAAGGTTCATCCCTGGCGACCCCAAAAGGCTCAGACGTTCAGCAAGAGATGTTCCCGTTCCCACGGAGAGATCACCTGCAAAAACTCTTCATACTCGGCCCGTTTGACGATGCCGTAGACGCGGGCGAATTCGGGGCCCAAAATCTCATGCAACTCAGTGGCTCCGTCAAACAAGTCCAGAGCATTCCCCATCACCTGCGGGATATCCCCTTCGCCCTCATAAGCGTCACCGTAGAACTGCCGACGTGGACGTTCCTGTTGGACCAGCCCCAGATAGCCACAGGCCAGCGACAGCGCGATCCCGAGATACGGGTTGCAGTCCATCCCGGCGATACGGTTTTCCACGCGCCGCGCCTCAGGCCCCGACAGAGGCACCCGGATGCCCGTGGTGCGGTTGTCCCGCGCCCATTCCAGATTGATCGGCGCGGCATGGTCTTTCACATAGCGACGGTACGAGTTCACATACGGCGCCATCACGGCAAGACCGGCGGGCAGGTGGGTCTGCAGGCCCGCGATGAAGTGGTAAAACGCGTCCGTCTCACCGCCTTGCGGACCGGAGAAGATGTTCTGGCCGGTCTCTATGTCGATGATCGAATGGTGGATATGCATCGCCGATCCCGGCTCATCCTCGATCGGTTTCGCCATGAAGGTCGCAAAGCAATTGTGACGCAGCGCGGCCTCGCGGATCAGGCGTTTGAAGTAGAAAACCTCGTCCGCCAGCTTCACTGGATTGCCGTGGCGCAGGTTGATCTCAAGCTGGCCTGCGCCGCCTTCCTGAGTGATCCCGTCAATCTCAAACCCCTGATGTTCGGCGAAGTCATAGATGTCGTCGATCACTGGGCCGAATTCGTCTACGGCCGTCATGGAATAGGCCTGACGCGCGGCGGCAGGACGGCCCGAGCGGCCCATCATCGGCTCAATCGACTGCGCCGGGTCGACGTTGCGGGCGACCAGAAAAAACTCCATCTCTGGGGCGACGACCGGCTTCCAACCTTTGTCGTGATAGAGCTGTACGACACGTTTCAACACGTTGCGCGGGCTGTAGGGGATCGGGTTGTCGTCGCGGTCATAGGCGTCATGGATCACCTGCAACGTCCAGTCGCCGGTCCAAGGCGCAGCCGACGTGGTCGAGAAATCCGGCTTCAGGATCATGTCGCGTTCAATGAATCCGTCCTCACCGGCGGCTTCACCCCAACCGCCCGTAATCGTCTGGTAGAAGATACTGTCAGGCAGGTGGAAATAGGATTGCCGCGCGAATTTCGATGCGGGAACGGCCTTGCCACGAGCAATGCCCGGCAGGTCCGAGATGATGCATTCGACCTCATCCAGCCGATGTCCGGCGATGTAGTCCTGTGCGGCCTGCGGTGCTGCGTCTGTCCAATCGGCCATCAGGCCCTCGCTTTCTTCAGAAAATCTGCCATGATCTGTGCGATCCGAGCATTGTGGTCTGGTGCTTTTTGTCTGTTCGCTGCGGCTTGCATCAGGTCATCCGGCACCAACCCTTTGCCGCGTGTGCGCATCAGGCCCGAGACGAAATCGTTGGAAAATTCAGGATGCGCCTGCACGGTCCAGATCTGGTCACCGTAGCGCAGCATGGCGTTTTGGCAGAAATCGTTGCTGCCGATCACCTCGGCCCCGTCCGGCACGGCCACGACCTGATCCTGGTGCCAGGCGTTCAGCCAGACGTTATCGCCGTCGAAGTCATATTCGGTCCGGCCAACCGACCAGCCACCCTGGTATTTTTCGACCTTGCCGCCCAGCGCCTGCGCGATGATCTGATGGCCAAAGCACACGCCTACCAGCGGCTGGCCGCTTTGATGAATCTGGCGGATCAGATCCTCAAGCGGGGGAATCCATGGCAGATCCTCATAGGCCCCGTAGCGAGAGCCTGTGATCAGCCAGCCATCTGCGTCTTCTGCGCTGTCTGGGAAGATCCCATCAACGACCGCGAAAGTTTTGAATTCAAACCCATGTCCGTCCAGCAATGCTGGAAACAGAGAGTCATAGTCCCCGAAATCCTGCATGAGCGCATCAGGAGTGTGGCCAGTTTGTAGAATGCCGATTTTCATAAGTCACCGAATTTGATCAAATTCAGAAATACCCGAGAGTGTGCCTTCGGGCAAGGGGGTCACACGGCCTCGAGATAGCTTAGCCAGTGTTCGTCTTCGGGGCGGTCTGCAAAACGTGCAATTTCCTGCCGTTTGGTCATCGACAGATTGCGGATCAATTCCGACGGGAAAAGCCGGGCTATGATCGGGTCACTCTCGAACACGTCGATGGCGGCGGCCCAGTTGCCAGCCAGCTGAGGCAGGCCGTCAATCTCATAGGCATTGCCCGAGATCGGGGCGGGGGGCACCATGCCGTCCTCGATGCCGACCAGCGCTGCACCCAGAACGGCGCTGAGCATCAGGTAGGGGTTAATGTCGCCGCCAGCCACGCGGTGTTCGATGCGTCGAGCCACCGGGGCACCGCCCGGAATACGGATGGCAGCGGTTCTGTTTTCGTAGGCCCAGCTAGCGCCGGTGGGCGCATGAGCGCTGGGCACAAGCCGCGCGTATGAATTCCCGTGAGGTGCAAAGATCAGCGTGCTGGCCGGCATGGCAGCAAGGCACCCGGCCACGGCTGAGCGCAGCAGGTCGGTGCCCTCGGGCCCTCCATCGTCGAAGATGTTCCGCCCATCTTGGTCCAGGACTGAGAAATGCACATGCATCCCGTTTCCCGCGTCCTCAGCATAGGGTTTCGACATGAAGGTCGCAGCAAAACCGTGTTTGCGGGCCAAACCGCGTGTCAAAGCCTTGAAAAGCCACGTATCATCGGCGCAGCGGATGGCGTCCTGATGATTGAGGTTGATCTCGAATTGACCGATACCGCTTTCGGATATTGCGGTTTGCGCGGGGATGCCCATTGCAGCGCACCCGTCATAGAGGTCGGTGAAGAACGCCTCGAATGCGTCCATTTCGGCGACGGACAGAACCGCCTCGTCTGTCAGGCGGCGCCCAGTGATCGGGTTGAGCGGTGCCAAGGGTTGGGGGCCGGACGCGTCGACAAGGGTGAATTCCAACTCAGTCGCCGCAACGACTGACCAGCCGCGCTGCGCGTAGCGCGACAGCACGGATGCAAGCGCATGGCGCGGATCGCCTGCAAAGGGAACGCCGTCATCGTCATAGAGGCTCATGGGAACCAGGGCCGTCGAGGTTTCCAGCCATGGCACTGGCACAGGCCCGCGCTCGGTCGGAAGCAGGATACCATCGGCGTCACCGGTTTCGAATACGAGGGGGCTTCCGTCGATGTCCGCGCCCCATAGATCGACGTTCAAGGCCGAGAATGGCATGCGCACGGCACCCTTGCTCAGCTTGTCGGCATAGGCAGGCGGGACACGTTTGCCTCGCATCTGACCGTTCAGGTCGCAGGCGGCAACGCGGAAATTATGCAAGGCGTTCAGGTCCATTGGGGCTGTAGCTCCTCTCGGTTATCCGAGATGTAGCGAAGCCAAACGGCCTTGTCACGAAATTTGATCAAATTTCCGAGGTGGTAGAAAGGCGCCGGCACAAATTGCGCCGACGCCTTGTGTCTTAGGATCAGACGAAGGTTACGCCGTTTTCCGCCATTGGCAGGGTCGTGACCTTCACGCCCGAAAGTGCGCGGATGGCATTCGCCAGAGCCGGGGCGGAAGGAGGCGTGCCCGGCTCGCCGACGCCCGTGGGCGCTTCGGCTGACGGGACGATATGAACGTCAATCGCCTGGATGTCGCCGATCCGCAGAGGCTCGTAATCCGGGAAGTTGAACTGGTCCACGGCACCGCTGGTCAGCGTGATCTGGTCGCGCATGACGTGACCGATGCCATAGCCGACACCGCCTTCGATCTGCGCTTTGACCACATCGGGGTTCACCGCAATACCACAATCCACGGCGCAGGTGACTTTTTCGATACGAACACCGCTGTCCAGATCGCCGGACACCTCGACCACTTCGGCCACATAAGAGCCAAAGGACTTGTGGACCGCGATCCCCTGCGCCCGCCCGGCTGGAGCGTTGCCCCATCCGGCCTTCTCAATCGCCAGCTTCAGAACTCCGGCCTTGCGGGCCTGATCTGCGTTGCTGTCATCGCTCAGATGCGCCAGGCGGAACTCGACCGGGTCGCGACCGGCGGCCTCGGCGGCAAGGTCCATCATGGCCTCCATCGCATAGCCGGTGTGGGTGTGACCGACCGAACGCCACCACAATACAGTCGTCGCTTTCGGTGTATCCGTCAGACCCACGGCCATGCCGGGGATGGCGTAGGGGCTGTCAGAAACCCCTTCGACCGAGCTGTGGTCGACACCGTCATGCACCAGAACGGCTTCGAATGGTGTACCCTTGATGACCGACTGACCGGCGATTTGATGGTGCCATCCGACGATGTTTCCTTCACCGTCCAGACCGACGCGCACTTTGTGGCCAAAGGCGGGGCGATAGTAGCCGCTGCGTATGTCATCTTCACGCGTCCAGACCAGTTTGACCGGGCGAGAGCGGTCGGTGACCACGAAGGCCAGTGCAGCCTCGACCTGATAATCCGCATCAGGTGTTGCGCGGCGGCCAAAGGACCCGCCTGCCAGCATCGTGTTGATATGGATCTTTTCGGCCGGAAGCTCGAAGATCTGCTGGTATGCCATATGTGGGCCGGTCGGCATCTGCGCGCCATCATGCAGGACAATGTCGCCCTCTGCAGTCTGTTCGATTGTGCAGTTCAGGGGCTCCATTGGAGCATGGGCCAAAAGCGGGAAGTAGAAGGTCCGCTCAACCACAGTGTCAGCGCCGTCAATCGCGGCGGAGACGGCTGCAAAATCGGCCTTGTTGACGTTGTAGGTCGGCTCGGCATCCAGCGCGTCCATGATCTCGGCCTTGATCTGATCCGAGTCGCGGGTTTCAGCGCTCGACATATCCCATTCGACCTCAAGCGCATCACGCGCCTGGATCGCAGCCCAGGTGTTTTCCGCGTAGACGGCGACACCCGCTTGATTGGGCAGAACCGCAGCACTGATGTAGCCTTTGACCTCTTCCGAGGCGCTATCGTCAAATCCTAGCGCAATTCCGCCTTTGGATTCGGGGCGTTTGATCATGGCGATCATCTGGTTGGGCAGGTGGACGTCCATGGCATACATCGCCTGACCATTACCTTTGATGGCCGAATCCTTACGCCGAACGGCTTCATTGCCGATCAGGCGGAACTCGGAGGGGTCCTTCAGGCGTGGCTCGGCCGGAGCGTCCAACTGAGCGGCTGCCGCCACGAATTCGGCAATCGGAGCGGACGTGTCGCCGGATTTGACAATGCCTTCTTCGATTGTGATGCCCGATGCGTCGACGCCCCAGCTTTGGGCCGCCGCGTTGATCAGCATCTCGCGTGCGGCAGCACCGGCCTGACGGTATTGCAGCCACGAATTCGCCATCGCGGTCGACCCGCCTGTGCCTTGGAACGGGCCGAACAGAAGGTTGTTGTAGACGTTGGGATCAGAGGGCGCGAATTCGTATTCGATCTGCTCCATTGTCAGGCCGATTTCTTCAGCGATCAGCGTGGGCAGACCGGTCGCAGGGCCCTGACCCTTCTCAAAGTGTTTGACGATGGCAGTTACGGTGCCATCCGCATCGATCTTCACGAAGGGGTTGAACTGAGCGGTCTCGGACGAAGTCGCCGCCAGTGCGCCATCAGGGCGTGCGCCAACCAGCAGGACGGCACCAGCAGCAGCTGCGCCTTTCAGAAATCCTCGGCGAGAGGTGTTGATGGTCATGGATCAGGCCTCCAGAATTTCAGATGCGCGCTGGATACCGGCGCGGATACGTTGATAGGTGGCACAGCGGCAGGCATTGCCGTACATGTACGAGTCGATCTCTTCGGCGCTGGGCTTGGGGTTCTCGGTCAGCAGGCCAACGGCTGACATTACCTGACCCGACTGGCAGTAGCCGCACTGAACCACGTCCAGCTCGACCCAGGCCTGTTGGACAGCTGCGCCGATCTTGTCCTCACCGACGGCTTCGATTGTGGTGATCTCGGCGTCTTCGACGTCTTCGATATAGGTCTGGCACGAGCGGACGGGCTCGCCATTCAGATGCACGGTGCAGGCGCCGCAAGACGCGACGCCGCAGCCGAATTTGGTTCCGGTGAGCTTCAGCTCATCCCGGATTACCCAGAGCAGGGGCGTGCCGGGTTCGGCGTCGACAGTATGCGTCTCGCCGTTCAGTTTCAGATTGATGGCCATGAGGGGATACTCCGTGTTGGCTTGCTACCTGAGTCGGTAAACTGGCGGGTTTACATGTGGCACAGAATGTCGCGCCTGTAAACTCCCGCGTTTACCTAGTGTTTGACCCGATGCTGTCAATGGGTCTATAGCAATGGAATGAATGAGATCAGCGCGCCCAATGCGTCCAAATATGCACAGATCATCGAAGCTGCGGTGGCCGAATTCCAGGAAAAGGGGTTCGCGGCGGCCAGCATGGATCGTATTTCGCGCCAGGCCGAGGTGTCCAAGCGGACGCTTTATAAGTATTTCGAAAGCAAGGAAAATCTGTTCCGCTCAATCGTCGCGGAACTGTCCAGCCGCTTTGCGGAAGTGCTTGAGATCAGGTACGAAAAAGGGCGCGATGTTCGCGAACAACTGACCGAGCTGGCCTGGGCCGAGGGGCGGATTCTGATGCTGCCGGATGTAATGGCCATGTCTCGCATGGTGATCAGCGAAATCCTGCGCAACCCTACGTTGGCCGAACAAGCGCAGGGCAAGCTGGACAAGACGGCCTCGTTCATCGACATGCTGCGCGAGGCCGCCGCGGACGGGCAATTGAAGATCGACGACCCCGAACAGGCCGGGCGTGAATTCATCGGCCTGATCAAGGCGCGGGCGTTCTGGCCGCTGTTGTTCTCAGGCACGGTTCTCAGCCATGAGGAAATGGCGGACACAATCAACAACAGCGTCGAGATGATGATGCGCAGATACGGCCCCGACACCGCGTTGAGTTCAACGGACTAGGGCGGTCAAACCCGCCCCTACATGCCGTTGCGCGGGATCACGTGATTCCATTCCGTTTTGAAGAACAGCGTGTCTCCGTCCCAGCATTCGACCGTGGCGTTCAGCACGAAATCGGTTGCCGTGGCCGTCTGCTGAGACCAGGTCTTGATACGCGCATCCCAATCGCCACGCTCAAAGCGGGTTTCCTGCCTCATGGTCGCGATCGCGGATAGGGGATCATCGGGCAGAATGGAGTAAATCCGCTCAGACGTGTCGGAAATCTCGGTCCCTGTTTCCAGCACCTTCTTTGACGACGGCCCCATGACGCCGCCACCGATGAAGACACGTTCCGTCAGTCTGCCAGTGTGGGTGTCTCGAGTCAGCGTCGTCTCGGATCCGCCCTGACCTCTGGTCGAGGTCTCAGGTACCGAACCCGGGGCCGGAACCGAAAGGTCCCGAGGCGCCGGCGCATCTGGTGCATAGGAGCGAACGGGCAATGACAGGGCCGAGGAACCGGGCACTACTGTTGCGCAAACCGGGTTCGGCGCGGGCCACAAGATGGGCCAATAGGCGGTCGCAAGCTGCACCATGATCCGGTGACCGGCAGGAACGTTGTAGCCGATGGCGTGCAACTGGATCGAGATCTCTATCTCTTCTCCTGGCACGACCGGGGTTGGTTCTGTGTCACTGTCGCGGTGCATCAGGTTGAAGAACCCGCGCGAGATCAGGGTCTGCGCGCCGTCGGGGGCCTCATCAATCAGCAGGGCTGCGACAAAAGCCTGAGGTTGGTCGACACTGACCCGCAGCGCGAGTTCAGGCTGGCCCAGAATATCCAGCGATGACTCCAACTTGTCACTGCGGAACACCATCGCCCCGGCGGCGTCGATCCGACAATCCAAAGGCAAATCGCCGGGAATGCCGAAAGAACACATGACCCCACCGGCCGAGCCGAACGTCTGCGGAGAGGTAATCTGCATCGGTGCGCCTCTTTGCGCCTGGGCGTCCAGAGACCCCGCGTTCAGCCAATAGGTCTCGTTCGACACATTGGGCGAGGGCCAGCTGGGCTCCTCGACCCAGCGCCCGGGACGGTGCGTTTGCGTTCCAGCGGGGCGCATGCTGTTCATCAAATACAGGTGCAGCGGCGGGTCGTCCGCGATCCCGGTGTCGATCCCCTTCAGCCAATAGTCCCAGAACCGGAGCACCTCGGCGATGAAATCGACCTGAGGGGTGGGCTTGCCCTCATGCGGGTAGAGGTGCGACCACGGGCCCATCATCACTTTGACCGGCACATTCAGGTGTTCCGAAATACGGAACGGCGTGTCGCGATACAGGTCGGCCCAGCCGCCGAAATAGTAGACGGGCACATTGATTGCGTCATAGTCCTCGCAGATCGAGCCACGTCGCCACATCTCGTCATGGGTCTGATGTTCCAGCCACATGGCAGGCCAGAACTCCATCGCCTCAAGCCGTTCACGCCAGAGGTCGCGCCACTTGTCCTCGCCCACGATTTCAGGGTCGGGCGGGAAGGCGTTCAACAATTGCATGATCGAGCCCCACCAGAAATTGTCGCCGGCCAGCACGCCTCCGTAGAAATGGATGTCTTCGCGCCAACGGTCGTCGCAGCCCATGACGGGCGCGATGGCTTTCAGCGCGGGGGGGCGTTTGGCGGCGACCTGAAACGAGTTGTAGGCCCCCCAGCTCTTGCCAAACATGCCGACATTGCCGTCGCACCACGGCTGTTCGGCCAGCCAAGCGATGACATCAACGCCGTCCTGCGTTTCCTGGTGCGAGTATTCATCCTCGGCCAGCCCACCGCTATCGCCGTTGCCGCGAATATCCACCCGGATTGAGGCATAGCCCGCCTCGGCAAAGCGCGGATGCATGGTTTCATCGCGAAGGCGCGTGCGATCTCGGCGACGATAGGGGATGTATTCCAACAGGCAGGGCACCGGAGTCTCGCGCGCATTGGGTGGCAACCACAAACGCGCGGCCAATTGCGTGCCGTCGCGCATCGGAATCCAGACGGTTTCGATCACCTCTACGCTATTCATGGCCGGGTCCTTCCTGTTGTTTTGGCTTGTGTTTCTCTCAAGCACCTGTGTCGCGTCGCCGCTTTTGGTCGTATGAAACGCACAACCTGTTCAGCGTGCAAGGGAATAGGAGCTTCAGGCTGCAAAATGTGACTCAAGTTTGCCGTTCTGCTGTGATAGCCAAGCGCAGGCACAGACCGGGATTTGTCAGGTGACAGAGAAAAACGTGAAAAACTTGGACCGAGTTGCGCGCCTAAGCGTGGCACCCATGATGGATTGGACCGACCGCCATTGCCGGTTTCTGCATCGGTTGCTGAGTGAGCAGACGCTGCTTTACACCGAGATGGTCACCGCGCCCGCGTTGGTGCGCGGCGGGGCGCTGCATCTGTTGGACTATAGCCCGCAAGAACATCCTGTTGCGCTGCAGCTTGGCGGCTCTGACCCCGAGGAACTAGCGCAGGCTGCACGTCTTGGGGCCGCAGCAGGGTATGATGAGATCAACCTGAATTGCGGCTGCCCCTCGGACCGGGTGCAGTCGGGCACGTTTGGGGCTGTGTTGATGAAAGACCCCGCGCGGGTCGCAAACTGCGTGGCCGCCATGGGTGAGGCCGTCTCGGTCGATGTGACCGTCAAATGTCGGATTGGGGTGGATGAGCAGGAACCGCGCGACGTGCTGCCGGACTTTCTGGACAAGATACAGCAGGCCGGGTGCCGACGGGTGACGATCCACGCGCGCAAGGCTTGGCTCCAGGGCCTCAGCCCGAAAGAGAATCGCGATATCCCCCCGCTGGACTATGATCTCGTACATCAGATGAAGGCCGATTTCGCGGATCTGCATATTTCGATTAATGGTGGCATCACCTCGTTGGACGAGGCGCAGACGCATTTGGAGGCCGGACTGGATGGGGTGATGATCGGGCGTGCGGCATATCACCAGCCCTCCGATATTTTATCCGAGGCGGATATGCGGATCTACCAAAGCGGCAGCGCTCGGGGCCCGATCGACGTGGCTCGTCAAATGGTGCCCTATATCGAGCAGCACCTTGTCAACGGAGGGCGTTTGCACCAGATCACGCGGCATATGCTCGGCCTCTTTGCCGGTCGCCCCGGCGCACGGGCCTGGCGGCGCGCGCTGTCGGAAGGGGCGGTGCGGGATGGGGCAGGGCCCGAAGTGATGCTGAAGGCGCTCGATCACGTGGCGCCTCTGGCCGAGGTTTGAACGAATGAAGCCCGGTCTATGACCGGTTTGGGGGAAAGATGCCCGAGACGATGTTGCTGGCCCAGATGCTGGGCCTTTTGCTTGTAATTGGCGCACTTGCGGGCGTTCTGGCGGGGCTGCTTGGCGTTGGCGGAGGCATCGTGCTTGTGCCCGCGTTTTTCTATGCGTTCCAAACGCTTGGATATGGTGGGCCGCAGTTGATGCAGCTGTGTCTGGCGACCTCGCTGGCGACGATAATCGTAACCTCGATCCGGTCGGTGCTGGCCCATAACAAGAAAGGCGCAGTCGATTGGCAGATCCTGCGAGGCTGGGGGCCTGGCATCGTCGTAGGGGCGGTTGTTGGCGTGCTGGTCGCCTCGGCCCTGCGGACTGAAGCCTTGCAGGCGCTGTTCGGCGTTCTGGGCATGGTGATTGGTGCGTATCTGGGTTTTGGCCGTTCGGAGTGGCGCTTGGGGGATGCGATGCCCAAGGGGAGCAAACGAGCGGTTTTGTCCCCATCCGTTGGCTTCCTGTCGGTACTTATGGGGATCGGAGGCGGCAGTTTCGGCGTCCCTCTCATGAGCCTATACAACACGCCCATCCATCGCGCCGTGGCAACTGCTGCAGGGTTCGGAGTGATCATTGCCGTGCCATCTGTATTGGGTTTTCTCTTTCTGGAGATTTCCCCTGAACACAGGCCTCCGCTGACGATCGGGGCCGTGAACCTGGTGGCCTTCGGGATAGTAGTCGCGATGACGATGATCACCGCCCCTTGGGGCGTTAAACTCGCTCATGCGATGGACCCGAAGCCGCTCAAGAGGGTCTTTGCACTGTTCCTGACACTGGTCGCTTTGAACATGCTGCGGAAGGCTTTGGGATGGTAGAGGATTTCTGGGCGAAGGGTTGGGTCAAATTCCCATTCGACCCGGCTCTGGCCGAATGGGTTGGGCAGGTTTTGCCCGCCGCTCAGCAGTCGGTCACGGCACCTGAGCATGCCGAATGGCTAGATTGTGAAGGCACGTGGTTTGTTGGTGTCGACGCCTTGCCCAATGATGAACTGGGCAAAGTAGGGGCGTCAAATCCGCTGTCCGGGATGGCTATGGATTTCATCGGTGCGCACCTGGGCAGCCTGCCGCTGCATCCCGGGCAGGTGTCGATCATCTATCCGGGTTATCCTCGCCCTCGGAAGGGTGAAAGCGAGGCCGCCGGGCGCTACAGGCGCAATCGCGACGCGGCCCATGTGGATGGGTTGCGACCTATGGGTCCGGATCGCCGCCGTCGCGTGGATGAACCGCATGCGTGGATTTTGGGCATTCCCCTGTCGGAAGCCAGCCCCGATGCCTCGCCCATGGTGTTGTGGGAAGGTAGTCATATCCCAATGGGCGAGGCCTTTAGAGCGGCTTTTGCGGATCAGTCCCAGACCGATCTGAGCCAGGTCGACATCACCGACATCTATCAAGCGACCCGCCGCGAGGTGTTCGAGAACTGCCCAAGGATCGAATTGCCTGCCAAACCTGGCGAGGCCTATCTGCTGCACCGCCATTGCCTTCACGGAGTCGCGCCATGGCCAGATGGGGCGACCGCCGGGCCGGATGGACGGATGATTGCCTATTTCCGCCCCGAATGCGCCAACGGCGTCGCGGAATGGATTGAAACACGCTGATGTCTCGTGAGGGAAACGGTTCCCGCGAATTACCCCAGCAGACCACGCCCACATCTGCCCGTTTCGCAACTTGTAGGCTTCAAAACCCGGCTTGTGACGAAAAATGACGTAGGGTCACTTTGCGATAAGTTTATTGATTGCTGAGTCAATGAATATACAACTGAGGGCGTTTTCTTCGTCGTTCCGGCTGAAAACTGTTTAGCCAGACCGTGCCGCTGCGGGTCGCCACTCACTCACGGAACCGGCTTTCGCCTCGCATTTTTCGAGGCGTGCGTCCGGCCCGCAGCAGGCACACTTAATTGATTGGTCCTTAATGTTTCTCAAGAGCTTTCTACGACGCTTTTCCAAGCTGCGAGATCACGCGCAACCCGTGACTGTCGACACTACGATGGAACGGTCTGCCAAACAACCAAGAACCAGCCGGTCCGAATACTCAGACCTGTTCAAGGATGAACTCGAGACCCGACAAGAGGGCAGGTGTGACAAATCAAAGGATGAAACCAGCCCGGTGGACTGAGCGGTTAGCTTTTCAGGCGGGCCGAACGTCCGCCGCGCCGTTTGGCGAGGCGTGGTTTGCGGGCGGGCAGAGCCTCCATGATTTCGGCGCGTTCGCTGCTGTCCATACGGGACCAGCGCGCGATCTCATCAAGGGTGCGGTAACAGCCGGTGCAAATCTGTTCTGTCGGGTGGACAACACAGATTCGTACACAGGGGCTTTCGACCTCATCGCGCTGCCAAACCATGTTCGTCATTCGTGGTCTCCGACCCGTTACAAAAAGCGCAGCCTGTCCAGCGCTCCCTGCAAGATATACCCTGCTGCAACGTGATCAATAACCTGTCCGCGACGTTTTCGTGTCGTATCCGCCTCTAAAAGTGCCTTTTCTGCCGCAACTGTGCTCAGACGCTCGTCCCAAAAGCCGACGGGGCAGTCGGTCAGACGGGTTAAGTTGCGGGCAAAGGCACGGGTAGATTGGCAACGGGGGCCTTCGGAACCGTCCATGTTTTTTGGTAGCCCGAGGATGACGCCGCCTATCTCGCGATCCTTGATCAACTCAAGCAAGCGCGCGGAATCGACGGTGAATTTCTTGCGGCGCACGGTCTCCAGAGGGCTGGCCACCCCGCGCATCCGGTCCGAGACCGCCACGCCGATGGTCTTTTCGCCCAGATCCAAACCCATCAGCGCCGTCATCGGCGACAGGGAAGCGGCGAAACCCTCAAAATCGTCGTGGATCATTGGGCAATTCCGGCTTGCAGGGCGGCGGCATCGATCACCTCAAGCGCCTCGGGGTTGTCGGCAAAGAGGATCTCGGCTTCGTCACGGATATCTATTGCACGCTGGGCCTGACCCAAAACGCCAAGCGCCGCGATCAGGCGCGCCCAGTCCTGAGGAGGACCGCCTTCAGTCGCCAGACGATCAGACAGACGGTCAACCATGCCTTGGATCATCTCTTGCCGTTCTTCCGGGGTCATCTCGGCTGCGGCGGCGATATCGTCCTGACTTGGGCCGGGCTGGCCCAATGAGCTGGGGTCGGGGCCGTTGAAAACCCCTGCGCGGAAGGCAAGTTCATCCAACTGCGCGCGAATGGCATCACCCCAGGGTGCGCCTGCCGGCGCATCCTGCGCGGTGTCGACCCAGACACGATAGGCGAGGTCGGGACGTCCGGTCTGGGCCAGCATCTGCCCCCAGTAATACCGCGCCGGGCCGTGTCGGGGATCACGCTCAAGCGCGGCGGCCAGAACTTGCTCGGCTTCGGGCGAGACATAACCGCCTGCCGAAAGGATCATCTTTTCGGCCAGATCCGAGTAATCATCGGCTGTTGCAGCCTGACCCGAAAGCTCAATAACGCGTTGCTGCGCGGCATAAGCGGCCTTGAAGTTGCCCGCATTGGCTTCGTGCTGTGTCAGCAGGATATGCCCTTGCAGGTCATTCGGCCGGGCCGCCACTGTGTCGCGCAATTGCTGGAGTAGCGTTGCATAGCTTTCTTCGAGTTGTGGCGGTTGCGGCGGGGTGGCGAGGGCTTCGGCTGCTTCCTGCGCCGGGCGGTTCGACCGGACCTCCTCGGCCAGTGCCAGCCGTGCGGTCAGGGGTTGGTCGGGCAGGCCGACGGCACCGGTTCGACTATACATCGCCAGCGCGCCACCGATCACGATCAGCATTACGATTGCGATGCTGACAACGGAAACCCCGCGCGATGGGCCCGAGGCCACCCGGTCGCCCTGCATCTGGGCGTCCGCTGCCAGAATGCGGCGTGAGATCTCGGTGCGGACCCTTTCGGCATCGGCTTCGCCAATGACACCACGGGCCAGATCACGGTCAACACCGGCCAGTTGTTCGCGGTAGACGCGCAGATCGTAGGCTGCGGTTGGTTCGTCCGCGCGGCGGCCGCGCAAAAGCGTGTAGCCGAGGAACCCTGCGACCAGCAGCGCGATCAGACATGAAATGACCCAGAACGTCATGCTCTCTCCTGAAATTCTGCCCTGACTTAGACCTGCGGGCCGCCTAAAAAAAGGGACAAATGGCCGCGAATGTGCCACATGTCGCAATAGTGCTATATTGCGGCGTTGACCGGCGTGGATATACCCGGTCGACGCGGCATACCTGCGCCAATCACCGAACCGGATGGATTCGCTTATGAAACACTATTCAGCCTTTGCTGTCGCGCGCGAAGCGTTGCGCTATCACACCGGATGGGAGCGCGCATGGCGCTCGCCTGAGCCGAAGAAAAAATACGACGTCATCATCGTCGGTGCCGGGGGGCATGGTCTGGCGACCGCCTACTACCTTGGTAAGAACTACGGCATCCAGAATGTCGCCATCATCGAAAAAGGATGGCTGGGCGGCGGGAACACGGGCCGGAACACGACCATCATCCGGTCGAACTACCTGCAGGATCCTTCGGCGGCGCTCTATGAAAAGGCGCGGGGCCTCTATGAGGACCTGAGTCAGGACCTGAACTATAACATCATGTTCAGCCCGCGCGGCGTGATCATGCTGGCGCAGACCCAGCACGAAATTCGCGGCTACCAGCGCACGGCGCATGCCAATGCGCTGCAGGGTGTTCAGACTGAGTGGATCGGGCCCGAACGCGTGAAAGAGCTGGTGCCGATCATCAATCTGGACGGTCCGCGCTATCCGGTTCTGGGCGGCCTTTGGCAAGAACGCGGCGGCACCGCGCGTCACGATGCGGTGGCATGGGGCTATGCACGCGCCTGTTCGGCGATGGGTATGGACATCATTCAGAAATGCGAAGTCACCGGCGTGCGCTCGGACAATGGTCGCGTGGTCGGCGTTGATACCACCAAAGGTGCGATCGACTGCGACAAGCTGGGGATCGTCGTTGCGGGCCATTCCGGTCAGCTGGCCGAGATGGCAGGCTTCCGCCTGCCGCTGGAAGCCGTTGCGCTGCAAGCGCTGGTGTCCGAGCCGATCAAACCCTGCATGGATGTGGTCGTGATGGCCAACACTGTTCACGGCTACATGTCGCAGTCCGACAAGGGCGAGATGGTGATCGGTGGCGGTACTGACGGGTTCAACAACTTCACCCAGCGTGGCAGCTTCCATCACATCGAGGAAACCGTCCGCGCATTGGTCGAAACCTTCCCGATGATCTCGCGCCTGAAAATGCTGCGTCAGTGGGGCGGGATTGTGGATATGACCGGCGACCGGTCTCCGATCCTGTCGAAAACACCGCTTCAGGGCTGTTTCATCAACGCAGGTTGGGGAACCGGTGGCTTCAAGGCCATTCCGGGCTCGGGCTGGGGTATGGCACAGCTTATGGCGACAGGTCATTCACCACTGACCGAGGCCTTCTCGATGAACCGCTTCAAAGAGGGCCGCTTCATCGACGAAAGCGTCGCCGCCGGGGTGGCGCACTAAGGGCTCAGCCCGAGGTGGCCACAACACAGAATTCTGGTCGGCCCGAGTGCCGACCAACCGAGAAAAGGATGACCATATGCTGATCCTGAATTGCCCCTATTGCGGCGTCGATGCCGAAGAAACTGAACTGGCCGCTGGCGGCGAAGCGCATCTGAAGCGTTTTGGCCCCGGCTCGTCGGATGATGATTTCCACGACTACCTGTTCATGCGTGAGAACCCAAAAGGCGTTCATTTCGAACGTTGGCGCCACGCAAATGGCTGTGGCAAGTGGTTCCACGCGGCGCGCTGCACCAACACGCTTGAGGTGTTCGGCACATATCCGGCCCAGACCACCGAGCCACCGCAAGAGATCAAGGACGCGATCACAGCCAAGCGTCCCGGCTGGACGTGGAGAGAGTTTAAATGATCTGCCCAGCCATCCGTAATTCCGCCTGCGAAAGGTCCGCAACATGAGCACCCGTCTCGCAAATCAAGGCCGGCTGATTGACCGGTCGAAACAGGTTACCTTTACCTTCAACGGCACCTCGATGCAGGGCTATGAAGGTGACACGCTTGCCTCTGCCCTGCTGGCCAATGACCAGATGATGATGGGCCGGTCGTTCAAGTATCACCGTCCGCGCGGCGTCGTTGCCAGTGGCGCGGAAGAGCCGAACGCTCTGGTCGGTTTGGGCGAAGGCAACCGGTTTGAACCGAACCAGCGCGCCACCACGACCGAGCTGTTTAACGGTCTGACATCCGTGTCGCAGAACCACTGGCCGAACCTCGAGTTCGATATCGGGTCGATCAACACCCATCTGTCGCGCTTCCTGCCGGCGGGCTTCTACTACAAGATGTTCATCCATCCGAAGCCGTTCTGGAAACACGTCTACGAGCCGTTCATCCGTCAGTCTGCCGGTCTGGGCAAAGCGCCCGACAAGGACAACCGTGACGCAGACACTTATGAGCATTTCTATCACTTCACCGATGTACTGGTGATCGGTGGCGGTGTCGCTGGTCTGCAGGCGGCCAAAACGGCGGCTCAGTCCGGTGCCAAGGTCATGTTGATCGAGCAGACCGCGCATTGGGGTGGTCGTGCTCCGGTTGATGGAGGAACGATCGACGGCGAGCCTGTGGATAAGTTCGTGGAACAATTAGTTTCTGAACTCGAAACAATGGACAACGTCACCCTGCGCAATCGCTGCATGGGGGCAGGGGTTTATGACCACGGTTACGTGCTGGGGTATGAGCGCCTGACGGATCACACTCCGGGCGTGCAAGGGCCTCGTCACCGCCTGTGGCGCATCCGTGCCAAACAGGTTGTCACAGCAACCGGCGCGATTGAGCGTCCGCTGTCTTTCGCAGGTAACGATGTTCCGGGCGTGATGCTGGCCTCGGCCATGCGGGACTATGTGGTGAATTGGGGCGTGACCCCCGGCGACCGCGTGATTGTTGCAACCAACAACGACGACGCCTATCGCACAGCAATTGCCCTAAAGAAAGCCGGTGTGGATGTTCTGCGCGTGGTCGATGCCCGCGCAAGCGCCGGACCTTTGGCGGAAGAGGCGCGTCAGCTGGGCATCCGTGTCGATCCCGGCAAGGCGATCGCCAAGGTCAAGGGCGGCAAGCGCGTCAAGAAAGTTGCGCTGTGCAACCAGGAAGGCATCGGTGGTGCGCGGGAAGAGGTCGAATGCGATGCAGTCGCCATGTCAGGCGGCTGGTCTCCGGTCGTTCACATGTGGTCGCATTGCGGTGGCAAGCTGATCTGGGATGAAGCAAACGCCCACTTCCGCCCCGACCCCGAGCGTCCTCCGCTGGGTGCAAACGGCGAGGGCTTCGTGATTGCCGCGGGTTCGTCTAACGGTCCGCAGGCTCTCGGTGACGTTCTGACCGACGCGGATGCCGCAGGTAAAGCGGCGGCGAAGGCGGCCGGTTACAAGGCAAAACGCACCAAGGCTCCTTCGGGCGAAACCACGGCCGAGGCTCCGATGGCCGCTGTCTGGCTGATGCCTGCGAATGCCGACATTCAGTTGCGCATGAAGTCGTGGCTGGACTTCCAGAACGACGTGAAGGTCTCGGACGTTCAGCTGGCTGCGCGCGAAGGTTATGAAAGCGTTGAACATACCAAGCGCTACACCACGCTGGGTATGGCGACCGATCAGGGTAAGTTGAGCAACATCAACGGCTTGGCGATCCTTGCTGATGCGCTGGATTCCGAGATTCCGAAGGTCGGTACCACGACGTTCCGCCCGCCCTATACGCCTATCTCGCTGGCGTCGATCGGTGGTGAAGCACGCGGTGAGGTGTTCCAACCGATCCGCCAGACCCCGATGCACAACTGGCACGACCAGAATGGTGCAGACTGGGAGCCGGTCGGCCATTGGCGCCGGACCTATGCCTATGTCCGTCCTGGTGAGTCGGTGCATGACGCGGTGAATCGCGAGGTAAAGAACACGCGCGAAAACCTCGGCCTGCTGGACGCCTCGACACTGGGTAAACTGATCGTCAAAGGCCCCGATGCCGGCAAGTTCCTGGACATGATGTACACCAACATGATGTCCACGCTGAAGGTTGGCAAATGCCGCTATGGCCTGATGTGCTCGGAAAACGGCTTCCTGATCGACGACGGTGTTGTCGCCCGCATCGACGAGGACACATGGCTGTGCCACACCACCACCGGCGGTGCCGAGCGTATCCATGGTCACATGGAAGAATGGCTGCAGACCGAATGGTGGGACTGGAAAGTCTACGTCGCCAACGTGACCGAGCAATACGCTCAGGTCGCCGTAGTTGGCCCCAACGCCCGCAAGGTGCTGGAGAAGCTGAATGCGCAAGCAGGCGGCGGCATGGACGTTTCGAAAGAGGCGCTGCCCTTCATGGAATGGCGTGACGGCAAGATCGGCGCGTTCGACGCGCGGGCTTACCGCATCTCGTTCTCGGGTGAGCTGTCCTATGAGATCGCGGTCCCTGCAAGCCAGGGCCAGGCGTTCTGGGACGCTCTGTTCGACGCGGGCAAAGAGTTCGGCGTGATGCCTTACGGCACCGAATGTCTGCACATCCTGCGGGCCGAGAAGGGCTTCATCATGATCGGCGACGAGACCGACGGCACCGTGATCCCGCAGGATCTGGGCCTGCACTGGGCGCTGTCCAAAAAGAAAGAGGACTACCTCGGGAAACGCGCCCATTCGCGGACCCATATGGCCGATCCGGAGCGTTGGAAACTGGTCGGTCTGGAGACTGTGGATGGATCGGTTCTGCCGGACGGTGCCTATGCGGTGGGCGAGGGCGTGAATGCCAATGGTCAGCGCAACATGATCGGGCGTGTCACCTCGACCTATTACTCGGCCAATCTGGACAAAGGCATCGCGATGGGTCTGATCAAGCACGGTCCTGACCGCATGGGCGAGATTGTCGAGTTCCCGGGAACCGATGGCAAAACCTACAAAGCCAAGATCGTCGAGCCGATCTTCTACGACAAGGACGGGGAGAAGCAGAATGTCTGAACCCATCAGCGCACTGAACCACGCCAGCTATGACGGTATCGCCAAGGTGGCCGAGGTCGGCCTGCAGGGCATGATCACCCTGCGCGGCGATCTGTCTGACAAGGTGCTGGCCAAGGCTGTCAAGGATGCAACCGGGCAGAAAATGCCCGGCCAGCGTGAGGCTCTGGTCAATGGCGATACCGGCGTTTGCTGGATGTCCACCGACGAACTGCTGGTGCTTGTGCCCTATGCCGAGGTCGAGGCCAAACTGGCCGAGATGACCAACGCACTTGGCGGTACGCATGCACTGGCCGTCAACGTCTCGGACGCCCGTGCGGTGTTCACGGTCTCGGGCAGCAACGCGCGCGAAGTTCTGGGCAAGGTTGCTCCGGTCGATCTGTCGCCTGCGGCTTTCCAACCCGGCCAAATTCGCCGTTCGCGTCTGGCTCAGGTGGCTGGTGCCTTCTGGATGGACGACGCCGAGACCCTGCGCATTGTCTGCTTCCGTTCGGCGGCTGACTATGTTTTCAAACTGCTCAAGGTTGCGGCGCAGCCGGGCAGTGAGGTCGGGGTTTACTAAAGACTCGACGACTGATGTCAAAAAAAGGCTCCGGTTTCTGCTGGAGCCTTTTGCGTTCTGACTTTGAAAATACCAGCCTAGAGTAGTCTGAGGCCCGAACGGCGCCCGCTTCAATCATGCAATAGGATCGTTTGATAGCGATTGAGCGCCGTGGGTTCCAATAGCGCCTGCACCGTCACCGGCTGCCCGTTTTCGTCGCACAGATTGCTATAGAACCGTAGGCTTTCCAGTAGGACTTCCATACGGGAACGCCTGTCTGCCTCTTCCAAAAGCGGCGCATGCAAGGACAGAAACAGGGCGGGACGTTTCTGTTTCAGCCAGTCCAAAAGCGTGGGCAGGACAAAGAACTCCGCCCCTTCAATATCCATTTTCACCAGCGAGACCCGGCTTAAATCCTGGGTGGTCTGGAACTGATCCCATGCGATTGTCAAAGCATCAGTTCCATGCGCCGCGTCATGCAAGAGGGAACTGGTGGAATCGCCCGGCTCTCCTCGGGTTGAGGCCATGCGGGCCACTCCGAATTGATCCGATAGAGCTACCCCAAAGGCCGAGACATTGCGGATATCGTTCAGGTCCAGGTTCCAGGCCAGATGGCGAAAGGCGGTCGGGTCGGGCTCAAAACAGAACACATGGCGGGCTTTGCGCGCACCGTAAAGGACCGTCGGCCCGATCCACGCGCCGATATCCAGATAGTCGTTTTCCGGGGACAGGAACTGATCGAGAACGGCGAAGGTCTCAGGCTCCCAATCTCCGGCCGAGGCTTTACGCCAGAATTTCGAATGGTAGGGATCCAGCCGGAACGCCTGACCATTCAGGTTCCCAGCATAGTATCCGCGGGCGCGGTAAAACATCTTGCGCGCCTGTGTCAGCATCGCGGACCTCCGGGTTTTATTGTCTCGCCCCTTGACCTGCGGCGGTTGCCAAAGCATTTAACCCTTGGGAACCGCAACTTTTATTTTACAGGGGGCCGACATGGCTTTTGAACTTCCTGATCTTCCTTATGCACATGACGCGCTGGCAGCCAAGGGCATGTCCGCCGAAACGCTGGAATATCACCACGACCTGCACCACAAAGCCTATGTCGACAACGGCAACAAGTTGATCGCAGGCACCGAGTGGGACGGCAAGTCGCTGGAAGAGATCATCGTAGGTACCTACGACGCAAACGCCGTCGCACAGAACGGTATCTTCAACAACATCAGCCAGTTGTGGAATCACAACCAGTTCTGGGAGATGATGGGCCCCGGCGAAAGCGCGATGCCTAGCGAACTTGAAAATGCGCTGACCGAAAGCTTCGGCTCGGTTGACGAGTTCAAGTCGCAGTTCAGCGCGGCTGGCGCTGGTCAGTTCGGCTCGGGCTGGGCATGGCTGGTCAAGAACGCAGACGGCTCGCTGGCCGTGACCAAAACCGAAAACGGCGTGAACCCGCTGTGCTTTGGTCAGACCGCTCTGCTGGGTTGCGACGTGTGGGAGCATTCCTACTACATCGACTTCCGCAACAAGCGTCCGGCTTACCTGTCGAACTTCCTCGACAACCTGGTGAACTGGGAAAACGTCGCATCGCGCATGTGATCTGAGTGTCCCTTTCGGGAACAGGGGCCTGCTGGCGGAGACGCTGGCAGGCCTTTTTCATTGGTATAGTTTTCATGCTGCGCGGTTGGTTAATCCGCGCAGCAAACCTTGCGAGACCGCCTCAACCGTGACAGTCCTGCTGTAACCAACTGGCAAACCGCCATTTTGACGATTGGACCTCAAGCTTGCGTGGAAACCATCTCCTCGATCACGCGATTCTTCTGTCGGGCGTTGCCTTGATGTGCGGGCCGGTCTGCCTGCTGCTTTGGCAGTTGCTCACGGCCCTTGATCTGCCCGAGCTTTGGGCCTTGGTTCAGCGGGTCTGGCGTGGTGGCCTCAGCAGCGCTGGCATTGGGGCAGGGGCGATGATGTGGAATTCGCTGGTACTGGCCCTTGGCGTTGCCATCTTGAAAAGCGTGATGTCGATGATGGCCGCCTATGCGCTGGTGTTCTTTCGACTGCCCTGCAGCGGGTTGATCTACGGCGTGATTCTGATCGCGATGTTCTTTCCGATCGAGACCCGAATCCTGCCGACCTTCGCCGTTGCCAGTGATCTTGGGCTGCTCAATTCCTACGCGGGGATGATCCTGCCGATCACGGCCAGCGGGCTGGGCGTGCTGGTGTTCCGCCAATACATGCGCCAGATCCCTAGTGAGGTGATGGAGGCTGCCCAGATGGACGGCGCCGGACCGCTGCGTGTGCTGGTTGACATCATTATCCCACTGTCTCTACCGATGATCGCGGCTGTGTTTGCGATCCTGTTTGTGCTGGGATGGAACCAGTATGTCTGGCCGATCATGATCACCACCACCAGTCAGGACCATGACACTTTGGTGCGCGGCATGGCCTATTCGGGCTTTGGTGGAACGGCGGGTATGGTTCTGGCGCTTTTGGCGCTGGTGCCACCGGCTATTGTGGTGATTGGGCTGCAGCGATGGTTGATGCGGGGTCTGACCGCAGGCATCCACTAGGGCCGGAATCTGCTCGAACATGAAGCGCAGGTGAAAACTTGCCGATACGTCAAGTTTCGGTATGAGACGGGATTGTACCCGGTCCGCAAGTTCTTAAGTAAATAGCGCGGAGGGAGAGAACCGCACCCATTTGGAAGCACAAGCAAACACCGCGCCAGAACGCTCTGGCCGCGAAGCAAAGAACTTGTGCCCGATACATGAGGGATGGCCATGGAAACCACTACGGGAGAGCATAATGGCTGCACTTGAACAGGGAACCTGGGTTGTTATTGCGGATGGGGAAAAGGCACTGTTCGTCGAGAACATCACCGATGCCGAAGACCCCAATCTGGTTGTTGTTTCGGTTGAGGAGCAAGAGGCCCAAGACCGCCCCACCGACAGGGCTGGGCGACGGTCTGATCCGGGGCCGAACCAGAAATCGGCGGTTGAGGAACCGGACTGGAAATCCCATGCAAAATCGCTGTTCGTGCAGGACCTTGCCAATCTTCTGAACCGCAAAGGGCTGAAAGGCAAATTCAGCAGGCTTGTTCTGGTGGCCAGCCCGCATGTTCTGGGCCTGCTGCGGCGCAGGCTACATAGCGAGGTGCTGGCCAAAGTCGTGGCCGAGGTGGATAAAACCCTGACCAACCATCCGCTTCACAAGGTCGAACAGGTGCTGAAACAGCGCCTTCGCCCTGCGCCACGTCTGGCTTGAATGAAAACGGGCGGCCTCGGCCGCCCACATATCTGCCTAGCGCAAAGCGGCGATGGCCGCGTCGGCATCCTCGACCCAGGTCACGAAACTTGACAGGGATTGGTCGGCAAAGCCCTGTTCGATCACCTGTTCCAGAAGGGCGCGGAGCTTGTCCCAGTAGCCCCCCACATTCACCACCACAATCGGCTTGTCATGCAGGCCCAACTGTCGCCATGTCAGGGCCTCGAACAGCTCGTCCAGTGATCCCGGCCCTCCGGGCAGCACCACGACGGCATCGGCATTCATGATCATGACTTTCTTGCGCTCGTGCATCGTTTCGGTGATCACGTAATGCGTCAGATCGCTTTTGCCGACCTCGCGCTGGACCAGATGCACTGGGATAACGCCGAAGGTCTCTCCCCCGGCAGATTGCGTGGCGCGCGCGACTTCCCCCATCAGGCCCACATCTCCGGCCCCGTAGACCAGTCGCCAGCCTTCCTGCGCCAGCGCTGCTCCCAACTGCTTGGCGGCGTCAGAATAGGCGGGATTGGTGCCATTGCGTGACCCGCAATACACACAGACGGATTTCTGGGACATGACAGGGGCGCTCCGGGCTTGTTTCAGACGTTTTGACCCCTGATAGCGAGATTGATAGGTTGGCTCAACTGTCCGCCGGAACACGAGTCACTCACATCAGTTTCGCGGCGGAATGAAAGGGAAAGAATGAACGGCACATCGGGAAGCGGAAGCTCAGGTAGCTTCATCTGGGGGCTGCTTGTCGGCCTTGTGGCAATTCTTGCGGCCGGTGGTCTGTATTTGTCGGGTGTGTTTTCAAGCAGCCCCGAACCCGTACAGGAACAGGTTGAGGTTGCAGAGGAGTCTCCTGCACCTGAAGTTGTATCCGAGGAAGAGGCCCCGCAGGACCCCGCACCCGCGCCAGAGGAAGCTACCGCCGAAGCTGAGGCTGAGGAACCCGCCGCAGAAGACCCTGAAGCCCAGCCCGAAGAGGTCGCGGTTGAGGCCGCTCCCACGACACCTCCGGCGTTGGACCAGATATTCGTGTCGCCAGACGGCAGCGCGTTACTGTCGGGCGAGGCAGAGCCGGGCAGTGAGGTTGACGTGGTGCTGAACGGTGAGGTTGTGCATCAGTTTTCTGTCGATGAAACGGGCGAGTTCGCCGAATTCGTTGCGGTCCCGTTCAGCGATGATCCGCGCGGCCTTGTTCTGCAGTCGACCGATGGGGATGAAACCGTTCGATCTGACGACTATCTGATCGCAGCCCTGCCAGAACCCGCCCCCGAGGAGCCAGCGCCAACGGTTGAGGAAACGTCCTCGGAACCGGAAGTTGCTGAAGATCCCGAGCCTGAGGCGGAAGATACGACTGTGGCAAATGTTGAGCCCGATCAGTCGACGGAAACCGCAGACGCTGGTCCGGAAGCTGAGGACGCCGGCACGGAAACTCCAGACGCGGGTACGGAAGCCGAGAACACCAGTACAGAAATTGCAGATACCGGTTCCGAAACCCAGAACACTGGTGCGGATACAGAAGAGGCCGTTACTGAGGCTGAATCGACCTCGGAAGAAGCAACCGAAACCCCTGCTGAAAGCCAACAGGTTGCCATCCTGCGTTCAGGCGAGGATGGGGTAGAGTTGGTGCAATCCCCGTCCGAAGAGAACTCCGCGCCCCAGCAGGTTGAGCTGGACACAATCGGCTATTCAGACACCGGCGATGTGCAACTGACTGGCCGTCTTAAAGAAGGGTCGGCTGTACGGATATACCTCAACAACCGTCTGGTGGCGGATGTGACCCCGCAACAGAATGGAAACTGGCGAGGTGACCTCGAGGGGATCGACCCCGGCGTTTACACCCTGCGAGTGGACGAGGTGCATTCCGACGGCACAGTCCTCAGCCGGGTTGAAACCCCTTTCAAACGTGAGCCCGTCGAGGTGTTGCAGGCGGCAGAGGCGCAGACCTCGGAACAACCGCAGGAAACCCCTGCACCGATACGGTCGGTCACGGTTCAGGCGGGCGACACCCTGTGGGCCATCTCGCGTGAGCGTTTCGGAGACGGCGTGTTGTATGTCCGCCTGTTCGACGCTAACCGCGAACTGATCCGCGACCCGGACCTGATTTTCCCGGGGCAGGTGTTCACCATTCCTGAATAAGCTCAGGCTCTGGCTTTTCTCGGGCCGGGGTCCATATTGCACTTCACACTAGGCAGGTAATGCGACGTATGCCCCCCATGACATCGGACGAATTGGCCGGAATTGACGAACGCCGTTCTGGCTGGCGGACGATCCGCAAGGTTGCGCCTTATATGTGGCCTGATGATGAGCCATGGGTGAAGCGTCGCGTTGTGATTGCCATGGCGATGCTGGTGTTGGCCAAGCTGATCGCCGTCTATACGCCGATCCTTTACAAGGGCGCAGTGGACGGTCTGGCGGGCGAGGGCGTGCCCCCGCTGGCCCTTGGCGCTGTTGGGTTGACTGTGGCCTATGGTGTCGCCCGGATGATGACCGTGGGCTTTCAACAATTGCGCGATGCAGCCTTTGCCCCCGTTGGCCAACGGGCCTTACGTGCGCTCGCGTTAGAGACTTTTCAGCATATCCACCAACTGTCCATGCGCTATCACGTTGGACGCCGGACCGGTGGCCTAAGCCGGATCATTGAGCGTGGGGTCAAGGGCGTCGAGTTCCTTCTTCGGTTCCTGCTGTTTTCCATCGGGCCGCTGATTCTGGAGCTGCTGCTTGTCGCGATCATTCTGATGTGGTTGTTCGATGTCTGGTATCTGGTCGTCGTGGCCGTCACCATTGCGCTCTATATCTGGTTCACCTTTGCCGTCACCGAATGGCGCGTGAAGCTTCGGCGCGAGATGAACGATCAGGATACCGAGGCGAACCAACGCGCCATCGACAGCCTGCTGAATTTCGAAACCGTCAAGTATTTCAACGCCGAACAGCGTGAAGCGAACCGCTATGACGTGTCGATGAAAGCCTATGCAGGGGCGGCCTTGAAAACCGCTTATTCGCTGGCCTTCCTGAATTTCGGGCAGTCCTTCCTGATCACCTGCGGCCTAATCGGGGTGATGGTCCTGGCGGCAATCGGGGTCCAGAACGGCACGCTCACCGTTGGTGATTTCGTCATGGTGAATGCCTACATGATTCAGATCACCGTGCCGCTGAACTTCCTGGGCACCGTGTATCGCGAGATCCGGCAGGCGCTGGTCGATATGGGTCAGATGTTCGACCTGCTGGAGCAGCCCGCCGAAGTGAAAGACAAGCCGGACGCCCCGGACCTGAAGGTCAATGGAGGCGAGGTGACCCTCCAGGATGTGCGCTTCGGCTATGACCCGGAGCGCGAGATCCTCAAAGGGGTGTCGCTGTCGGTGCCTGCTGGACAGACCGTTGCGATTGTGGGCGCGACGGGGTCCGGGAAATCCACCATCGGGCGCTTGTTGTTCCGGTTCTACGACGTGACTGGCGGGGCGTTGAAAATTGATGGTCAGGACGTACGGGATGTGCGTCAGACCAGTCTGCATGCGGCCATTGGCGTTGTGCCGCAGGACACGGTGCTGTTCAACGACACCATCCGCTACAACATTGCCTATGGCCGTGACGGCGCAACGCAGGACGATGTGGAAGAGGCCGCGCGCGCAGCACAAATCCATGATTTCATCGCCTCTCTGCCCGAAGGATATGACACCAAGGTGGGTGAGCGTGGGCTCAAGCTGTCAGGCGGAGAAAAGCAGCGTGTGGGCATCGCTCGGACGCTGCTCAAGAACCCGCCCATTCTGCTGCTGGATGAGGCAACCTCGGCCCTCGACACCGATACTGAGCAGGAGATCAAGGATGCTCTTGCCCGTGCGGGCGAAGGGCGGACCGTGATCACCATCGCGCACCGCCTGAGCACGATTGCCGAGGCCGACCAGATTGTGGTTCTGGAAAGCGGTGAGATCATCGAGCAGGGCACTCATGATGCGCTATTGGCGCGCGAAGGTCGTTATGCTCAATTGTGGAGCCGCCAGCAGGCCGACACACAGGCTGCCTGAGATTTTCTGTTTGACGCGACTCGTCTGCTGGTTGAAACCCCAACCAGCGCAGTATCGCGTCAGGTTTGGTTTTGCCATCGAACAAGAAAGAGCAAAGAATGAAGAAAATTGTCACATCCATGACACTCGGTTTGACACTCGCGGCATCTGCCGCATCAGCCGAAGATCTGGAATTTCTGCTGGTCAATGAAACCAGCGCGGATCTGGTCGAATTCAATGTCTCCCCGGCGTCATCCGGCAGTTGGGAAGGGAACCTTTTGCAGGGGGGATACCTCGCACCAGACTATGAGATCGATGTGTTGATCGCGGATGGGCTTGTGACCTGCGTCTACGACATTCGCGGCGTGTTCGATGACGGCAGCGCGGTTGAGGATTTCGACCTCGACCTGTGTGACTTGGGCGAATACGCGTTCTCGGAATAGATAAACGTTTGAAAAAACGAAAAATGGCGGGCCATCGGCTCGCCATTTTTTTTGTTTATTCAGCTGCTTTTAGCGGTGACCCGGGCGGGATGGTCGGGTGATCCTCTTCCGTCCCTGTAGCCTGCTCGGGCCGAGGCGCAGGCTGTTCGTCCCAGACGATCTCGGTCGCTTGAGCGGCCCGAGCGCTTTGCCCGATAGCCATGTCCTTCGCGATCTGGCTGGACCGGCCTGCTGTGACCCTCGCCAGAAGTTTGCCCAGCCAGATGGCATAGGTTGTCACCCAGACCCGCAGGGCCAGCATCGATGGCGTCACGATCAGGGTCAGCACGGTGGCGATGCCGAGGCCAAAGACCACGGCGGTGGCCAGCTGTTTCCACCATAGTGCAGTGGGGCTGTCGATCGTGTAGCCGCCATTGATGAAGTCCAGCGACAGACCAAACATCATCGGCGTCAGACCGGCCATTGTGGTCAGCGTTGTCAGCAGAACGGGGCGAATCCGAGCCTCAGCCGTGCGCACGATCGCGTCGATCCGCGGCATGTAGCGGCTGTACTCCTGATAGGTGTCGATCAGAACGATGTTGTTGTTCACAACAATCCCTGCCAGAGCGACGATGCCGGTACCGGTCATGATGATCGAGAAGGGTTGCTCCATCACCAGCATCCCGATCAGAACACCGGTTGTGGACAGTACAACCGCAAGCAAAACCAGAACCGAGTTGTAGAAGCTGTTGAACTGCGCCAGCAGGATTACGAACATCAGCCCGAGGGCCGCCAGAAACGCGCTGGACAGGAAGGCCTGGCTTTCGGCCTGTTCCTCTTGATCACCGGTCCATTCCCACGTGATCGAAGGGTCGAATGGGTTAGTGTTCAGCCATCCGGTCAGGACGGCGATACGTTCGTTGGGATTGATCGGCGCGATGCTTGCCTCACCATTTTCGACGGCGGTGCGCAGCTCCTCGATCGTCTCGGCCTCGGTCAGTTGCACCAGATCGTACTGCTTGCCATTGGGCGCTGTGATCGCAGCTGAGGACGGCTCAGCCCCATCCGCAACCGCGCGCAGAACGGCCAATCGCTTTTCGCCACCGTCTGGTCCAGCGACCACTGCTTTACTCAGGCCAGCTTCGACATCGGCTTTGACGTCATAATAGCGTTCCTGATCAACACGGTTGATTTCGGCCAGTTTGGCGACCGGCTGACGGGTGACAAAGTTGGACAGGGGTACGAGGCCGTCCGCCGTGCGTACCTTCAACGTGTCCAGCGTTGATAGGACGCGATCTTCTTCGGGCAGGCGGACGCGGATCTCGATCTCTTCATCCGTGGTGTCGGGACGCATTTCGCCCAGAAGGATACCGCGCGTGACCAGCTGCACCATGGCCCCGACAGTGGCCACATCCGCGCCAAATCGGCCTGCTTTGGCGACGTCAACGTCGATCTGCCAGTCGATGCCGGGTAGGGGCAGGGTGTCTTCTATCTTGATCAGGCCGGGGGTCGTGTCGAAAACCTCTCGGGCGGCGACGGTAGCAGCAGTCAGCGGCTCCCACCCGTCGCCCTTGATCCGCAGATGCACGGGCTTGGCCGAGGCGGGGCCTTGTTCCAGCGCCAGAATCTCAACCTCGAAACCGGGCAGCTCGGCCAGTTGGGTGTTCAGTTCTTCCAGAACATAGTCACCATCATATTCGGGGGCGATGAAATGCCGGTCGAACAGCCCGCCCAGAATGGGCTCCGAGACGTTGGGGCGGTCTTCCCATGGGATGATTTCGAACTGGACGCGTCCAACCGTGTCTGCCGGGTCTTGCGCGCCGCCATTGTTCTGTGTCAGCCCACCTTCGCCCGCAAACGAGAAGACGTTGATCACGGCCGGGTGCGCGGCAATCACCTGTTCGGCGGCCAGCACCATGGCGTCTTTTTCCATCAACGAAAGGTTGCCCCGCGCGCGAACGTAAGCGGTAGCCTGTTCCGGTTCGCTTTCGACGAAAAACTCAACGCCCCGGTTGTTTTCGCCGAACACCGAAATCACCGTCATCACAGCCATGATAACGGCAGCGATCGAGACAATCGGCATCACCGGATTGCCCACGAGGAACTTGATGACATAGCCGAAGGGCGTGTGTTCCTTGGCCGTGTGAACCTTGGTATCGGGTTTGCGCTCGATCCGTGCCGCGCCTAGCGTGACCGATCCGGCGAAAGCTCCAAGGATCATCAACACGGCCCCGAGGAGAGAGCCGCCGCCCTCGACTAGATAGGAGGGGTTCAGCACCTGCATCGCGCCCAGGAAAACCAGATAGAAGGAAGGGGGTACCATTACGGCGCGTAGCCACCATGGCGTGCGGCCGCGCAACCAGTCAGAGGCGCGGTCGAAGATGCGGCTCAACCGGCCCGAGACACCACCCATTACAGGCAGGTAGATCAGCGCCACAATCAGCGACGCGGAGAGAACAAAGATCAGCGTGACCGGCAGCATGCCCATGAACTCACCCGGAATACCGGGCCAGAACAGCATCGGCAAGAAGGCACAGAGTGTTGTCGCCGTGGAGGAGACGATGGGCCAGAACATGCGCTGCGCCGCCTCGACATAGGCATGCATCGGGCCGACGCCCTCTTTGATGCGCTTGTCGGCATACTCGACCACAACGATCGCGCCATCCACCAGCATACCGACGGCAAGGATCAGACCGAACATCACGATGTTCGAAATGCTGACCCCCATGACCGCAAGAAACGCAAAGCACAGTAGGAACGAGGTCGGAATCGCAAAACCCACCAACAGCGCTGCCCGAGACCCAAGCGAGGCAAGGACGACGATCATCACCAGTGCGATCGCCGTCAGGACCGAGCCCTCCAACTGGCTGACCATGGATCCAACGATCCGGCTTTGGTCGTTCGAGGTGCCCACGTCCACCGCAGCCTGCAATTCGGCGGGCCATTTGGTTTGCGCTTCGGCGATTGTCGCTTTGACCTGCTCGACCGTGTCGATCAGGTTGAAGCCTTTGCGCTTGACCACCTGCAAAGCAACGGTCGGCACATTGTCGAACCGGGCCGTGCCCTCGCGGTCCTCAAAGGTGTAGTTGATTTCGGCCAGTTCACCCAGCGTGACGACGCGGTCTCCGTTGACCTTCACAGGCAGGCCGTACACGTCCTGCGCGGTTTTGAAGGACGAGGGGATTTTGACCGAAAAGGCCCCTTGCGCGCTGTCCACTTCGCCTGCCGCAATCAACTGGTTGTTGTTCTGCACAACCGTGATCAGTTCATTGGCGGTAACGTTATAGGCCTCAAGCCGCAGCGGATCGATGATGACCTCAAGCAGTTCATCCCGGTTTCCCGCGATCCCGGCCTCTAGCACGGAATCAAGTGCCTCAATGTCGTCCTGCAAGTCCTTGGCGATACGCGCCATCGTGCGCTCTGGCACCGCTCCGGTCAGGTTGACGATGACGATGGGGAATTCGGAGAAGTTCAGCTCGCTCAGCGAATATTGCTCGGCGCCGTCCGGGAACTCGGCCTGCGCGCTGTTCATCGCGTCGCGGACATCGGCGGTGATCGCGGTCTTGTCCCAGCCGAATTCGAACTCAAGGAACAGGCCTGCATAGCCTTCGGCGGCAGTGGCGGTCATCTCTTTGAGACCGTCCAAGTCTGCCAGCTCGGTCTCCATCGGTTTGACCAGCAGGTTTTCGGAATCCTCGGCGGAGATGCCGGGGAAAACGACCGATACGAACAGGGCAGGGACCTCGATATCCGGCTCGCCCTCTTTCGGCAGGTTGACATAGGCGAACCCGCCGATGACCAGCGAGATCAGGATGAAGGCCAGAACCATGCGGGCCCGGTCAGCGGCCCAGCTGACGATACCCGTCATTGTGTGACCTCCTGATAGGTCGGGTTCACGGTGACGCCTTTGACGACGAACTCCTGCCCGACCACAATGATGTCCGTGGTTTCAGGCAGACCGTCGATCCAAACGCCCTCTGCCGTATCGCGCAACACGCGGACCGGCATGAAATCGACCACATCGCCCGCGCCGACGGTGCGCACGCCCAACTGCCCTTCATTGCTGAGGGTCAGGGCCGATTGCGGCAGCAGATGCGCCTTGGCCCCCTCGGCAGAAATACGGATCGTCGCTGTCTGGCCGTCGCGAATGGTCAGGTCTTCGTTCGGTACCGTGATCTCGACCTCAAAGGTGCGGGTCGTCTCATCTGCCGAGCGGCTGAGGAAGGTCACGCGGCCTTCGACCTGACGACCGGTGACCAACTGAGCCGAAGCCAGCGCCCCGACCTGAACGCGGTTAACTTCGGTCTCGGGCACGAATCCAACAAGCTTGATCGGGTCCAGCTGGATGATCGTGGCGCAGAGCGTCCCAGGCTGCATTAAGCTGCCCAATTCGGCGGTGTCGCTTTCCAGCAGGCCTTGAAACGGGGCCTCAATCGTCAGCCGATCCATTTCACGTTGGGCGGCTTCAACCTCGGCCGCAGCGGATTCGATTCCAGCGCGGGTTGCTTCCAGCCCGGCTTCAGCCGATTTGATGCCTGCCTCGGCGCTGCTCATCGCGGCCTCGGAGGAGACGCGGCGGGTTTCCGAACCAAAGCCCGTCTCGGACAGTTTGCGGGCCGCTTTCAGGTTGATATCGGCCTCGGCCACCAAAGCATGTGCTTCTTCCAGACGCGCCTCGGCCTCGGGGATGCGGCTTTCGGCCTCAAGCTTGCCTGCCTTCGCTTCAGCTAGGCTGGCGGGGCGGGTGCCGGGATCGAGCTCACACAGCAGATCGCCCGCCTCAACAAAAGCACCGCGGCGCATAGGTTCTGAGATTACGGTCGAGGTCGTCTCGGCCAGCACTTCGACTTGACGGTTGGCTTTTGTTTGGCCGCGCAGCAGGACGGCGCTGTCAATCTCGCGCGCGACCGAGCGCAGGGCAACTACGCGCACAGCATTTTCATTGGCCGGCGAAACCACGGCCTCTTCGGTCTCAGACGTAGTGCTTTCCTCGACGTCACCCCGGCCAGCAAAGGCGAAAAGCGCATCACGCTCAAAAACAAGGAAATACAGCGCGACAATCACCAAAGCGGCATTGATGAATGAAATCAGACGCATAATGCTGGTCTCCTTAAAAAATTCGCCGGCTTAGACCGGGTTAGTATAGTGAAAGATGGGCGTCGGCTTGTGTATTTTCTACGCTAAACTGATTAGTTCGGTTTATTTTTTTTCGCAAGGGCGCATGCAGTCAGCGGAATTGTGCAAAATCCGACCCTTGGCTTGGCCGTGGTGCCGGGGTATGACATGGCCCACCAAGACAGGATACACAGCCCGGGGGCAGGTATGAGCGATACCGACAGTTTCATTGATGAGGTCACGGAAGAGGTGCGCCGCGACCGGCTGTATCTGCTTTTGCGGCGTTGGGGCTGGGTCGGTGTTGTTGCCGTCGTGCTGATCGTCGGTGGGGCTGCATTCAACGAATACCGCAAGGCGCAGGACACGTCGCAGGCTCAGAAGTTGGGCGATGACATTCTGGCCGCGCTGGCGGAAAACGATACTGCCGCGCGTGTCGCTGGGTTGGAGCAGGTGCACGTTCTGACACCGGGTGGTGAGGCTGTGCGCAACATGCTTCTGTCCGCCTCACAGCTCGATGCTGATTCCCGGCAGGACGCGGTCGACAGTCTGAATGCCGTGGCCGTTCAGGGCGATCTGCCCGAGATTTACCGCGCCATTGCCAGCTTCAAGGCACTGCTGCTTCAATCCGACACAATGCCCGCTGCAGATCGTCGACAACAGTTCGAGGCTTTGGCCGCACCCGGCGCCCCGCTGCGCCTTCTGGCGCAAGAGCAACTGGCGCTGATCGACATCGCCGAGGGTGATACAGATGCCGCGTTAGAGCGGTTGCAGGCGTTGCGTCAGGACGCAGAGGTCAGCGTGGATCTGCAGCAACGCGCGGCGCAATTGATTGTTGCACTGGGTGCTGAGCCCGAGCCATTGGTCGCTCAGCAGGGCTGATCGGGCGGAACACAGGTTAATGACAGGCGAGTTCGGATTAAAATGGTAACAAGACTTTTCTCTCGCGTGGGACTGCCGATTGCGGCACTGGCCCTGACCGCTCTGGCCGCTTGTGAAGAACCCGAACAGATTTTGCCGGGCGTGCGCGAGGATATCCGACCTGCCTCAGACCTTGAAACGGTTGCCAAAAGCGGCTCGCAGCCAATTAGTCTTCCATCGCAGAGCGCAAATGCAAGCTGGCCGCAAAGCCCCGGAACGCCCGCCTTCCGGACGTCAAATGCTTCGCTGCGTGCGACACCTCAACGTATTTGGTCGGCCTCAATCGGGGATGGCGATTCCCGCAAACAACGGATTACAGCCGACCCGGTTGTTGCGGGGGGGCTGGTCTACACGCTTGACTCTGGGGCGACGGTTTCGGCGGTGACACCGCAGGGACAGGTCGCCTGGAGCACCAATCTGATTCCAGCAACCGACGGAGACGCGGATGCCACGGGCGGTGGTATGGCCTATTCCGGCGGCGTTCTCTATGTCTCCTCGGGTTTTGGCCGTCTAACAGCGCTGGATGCCAAGACAGGCGCGATCCGTTGGCAGAAACGCCTGAACGCTACCGGCAGTGGCGCGCCTTTGGTGAGTAACGGACTGCTGTATCTCGTCGCTGGGGATGAGACCGGTTGGACCGTCGACACAAAGGATGGCCGCATCCAATGGCAGATTGAGGGTACCCCTAGCGTCGGCAACGTTCTGGGCGCACCTGCGCCAGTTGTGACCTCGGACCTAGCTGTCTTTGCCTTTGGTTCGGGTGATATCGCCGCAACATTCAAGCGGGGCGGGATCAGCCGTTGGAATGCCTCGGTGGCGGGGGGACGCCGTGGACGCGCGACTGCGCGGATCGTCGACGTGACAGGTAGCCCAATGGTAGTGGGCGACACCATCTTCATCGGTAACCACTCTGGCCGTACCGTTGCGTTTGACGCGGGAACAGGTGAGCGCCGCTGGACTGCAGATGAAGGCGCGGTTGATACTGTCTGGCCCGCTGGCAACAGCATCTTCCTGATCAGCGACCGCAGCCAGCTGGTGCGTTTGAACAGCGCTGACGGTTCGGTGATCTGGGCGCAAGACCTGCCGGGCTTTGTCAAAGACAAGCCTAACCGTCGCGGTCCAATCGTGGCCCACTATGGCCCGATCCTGGCCGGAGGTCGCATTGTGATCGCGTCGAATGACGGGTTCCTGCGGTTCTTCAACCCGGTGAACGGGGCGCTTGTGCATCAGGTCGAAGTCCCCGGTGGCGCGACCACCGCACCTGTCGTCGCCGGACAAACACTGTATGTCGTGTCGACCAAAGGTGATCTACACGCTTTCCGTTGACCAAAAGATGCGCTAAAGGGCGCGTCTGAGTCTTGAAAGTTGAGTATCATGTCGCTGACCCTCGCCATCGTGGGCCGCCCGAACGTGGGCAAATCCACATTGTTCAACCGCCTCGTGGGCAAACGTCTGGCCTTGGTCGACGACCAGCCCGGCGTGACGCGCGACCTGCGCGAAGGTGAAGGACGGCTGGGCGATCTGCGGTTCACCGTGATCGACACGGCAGGTCTTGAGGACGCGACCGACGACAGCCTTCAGGGCCGCATGCGCCGCCTGACCGAGCGCGCGGTCGATATGGCAGATGTCTGCCTCTTCATGATCGACGCGCGTACCGGTCTGACGCCAACCGATGAGATGTTCGCCGAGATCCTGCGCAAACGCTCCAAACACGTGATCTTGGCGGCCAACAAAGCTGAAGGGTCGGCTGCCGATGCTGGTGTTCTGGAGGCTTATAACCTTGGCCTCGGCGAACCTGTCCGCCTTTCCGGCGAACATGGCGAGGGGATGACCGACCTTTACGCCCAGCTGATGCCTCTGGCAGATGCGGCTGAAGAAGAGGCCGAAGACGATACCCCAGTGGTTGACATCGAGCTGGATGAGGATGGAGAGGGCGAAACCCCTCTGATCACCGCAGCGAAGCCTCTGCAGGTCGCCGTTGTCGGCCGACCGAACGCAGGCAAATCCACCCTGATCAACAAGATCATGGGCGAGGACCGCCTTCTGACCGGTCCTGAGGCCGGGATTACCCGTGACGCGATCAGCCTTCGGGTCGATTGGGCCGATCCGGATGGCGAAAGCACGCCGATGCGGATTTTCGACACTGCGGGCATGCGCAAAAAGGCGAAAGTTCAAGAGAAGCTCGAAAAGCTCTCGGTCTCGGACGGTCTGCGTGCTGTGAAATTCGCCGAAGTGGTTGTTGTCCTGCTGGATGCGGCCATTCCGTTCGAGCAACAAGACCTGCGCATCGCCGATCTGGCCGAGCGGGAAGGCCGTGCGGTCGTGGTTGCCGTCAATAAATGGGACGTTGAGGAAAACAAGCAGGAGAAGCTGCGAGACCTCAAAGAATCCTTCGACCGGCTTCTGCCGCAACTGCGAGGCGCGCCGCTGATCACCGTTTCGGCGAAAACGGGCCGGGGTTTGGAACGTCTGCGCGCCGCCATCTTGCGTGCCCATGACATCTGGAACCGCCGCGTGCCCACAGCCGCGCTGAACCGCTGGCTGACCGCCATGCTCGAGCAGCACCCGCCGCCAGCCCCGCAAGGCCGCCGCATCAAGCTGCGCTACATGACCCAGGCAAAAACGCGCCCGCCGGGCTTTGTCGTGATGTGCTCGCATCCCGACAAGATGCCGGCCAGCTATACTCGCTATCTGGTCAACGGCTTGCGAGAGGATTTTGACATGCCCGGTACGCCGATCCGTCTGACGCTGCGCGGGCAAGGTGACAAGAACCCTTACAAAGGACGGCGCAAGAAAAACGCCGGTGCCTTGGCCAAACACCTCAAGGGACGCGCGTAACTGCGCCAATTTTCAGCATTTTCAGTGCAAGGGCGTGACAGCGCTCTTTCTGCACGCTAGCATTCAGGAGCGTGCATTTGTTTCCTGTGCGCGGCCCGTCCTGCGGCGGGTCTGAATTCCTTTTGCTTCTCATTTAACCGGGCCATCGTGGGAGAGGGCTTGATGAATCTAAGAGACTACACGCGGCAATACGCGGTTCAGGACAACAGGCTTGCAGCCCTGAGCTATTTCGGAACCTTCGCCGTCTATTTTGCCTCGCTGGCCCTGGCGATCGTGAATGTGGACCATTGGTATGTCATGGTTCCAGCTGGGATTGTTTTTGCGTTTTCCGCTGTGCGACTTTACGTGCTGCAACATGACTGCGGCCATCATTCCCTGTTCGAAACGCGCCAGCAGAATGAATGGGCAGGGCACGGGTTGTCGCCTTTCACCTTTGCCCCTTTTGAGGTGATGAAGCAGAACCACAATCTGCACCATGCGGGGATCGGCAACCTCGAGCATCGGGAGACCGGTGAAATCCACACAATGACCCTGCGGGAATGGAACGAGGCGGACTGGCTCAAACGTCTTGTCTATCGCCTGTACCGCAACCCGTTCATTCTCGTGCCTGTGGGCGCTCTGTTCACCTATTTCATACGCTACCGTTGGCCCAAAAACACTGTACGGTTTGGCGTGAAGGGCGTTGTTCTGCACAACCTCTCGATCGCCGTTTTTCTCGGGCTGCTCTACCTGATCGCCGGGACGACCGGTATTCTGGTCTGGCTTGTGTTTTCCTTGCTGGGTGGGATGCTGGGCGTATTCCTCGTCTACCTACAGCACAATTTCGAGGACACATATTGGGATCGTCGCCCGGAGCTAGACCCGCAAATCGCGGCTCTTCAGGGCTCGTCAGCACTGGATTTCGGGTGGTGGTTCGATAACGCGGTGGCTTGCATCACCTTGCACGACATTCACCATTTCAACGCCCGTATCCCGTCCTACCGGTTGCGTGAGTGCCACTACAACCTGCCGCCCGAATACACCCCGCGTCGGATCAAGTTCCCCGAAGCCGTGGCCGCGTTGAACCTGAAACTGTGGGACGAAGACGCCAAGCGACTGGTGCCTTTTCCGAAAAAAGGGCAGACTGCTGACTTGGCCCATGGATCGTCATAGGCGCAGCTCCGCTTGAAGAGCGTATATCCTGTGTATATACAGGTGACCAGGGAGACAGAGAAAGGACCCAGAATGACCGCATTGACCGAGATAAAAGGCGTTGGCGATAAGCTCGCCAAAGGTTTGGCCGATAACGGTCTCAAGACCGCCGAAGCCGTTGCGAAAGCGAAACCGGAAGATCTGGTCAAGGTCCCCCGCGTCGGTGTGGCGCGCGCAGCGGTCCTGATTGCCGCCGCAAAAGAGGCGACCGCTGCGAAACCGGCGGCTGCCAAACCAGCCCCGCGTCGCGCAGCCGCCCGGAAACCTGCTGCCCGCAAACCCGCTACGCGTAAACCGGCGGCCCGACGCCCCGCTGCGCGCAAGACAGTTGTCGCCGCCGCTGCCGAGAAACGCGTCGCCGAAGCCGCGCGCAAAGCGGCCGAGGAAAAAGCTGCTGCAGAAGCCGCAGAGGCGAAGGCCAAGAAGAAAGCCAAGGCAAAAGCCAAGGCTGAGAAAGCTGCGAAAAAGCGGGCCGAGATGGAGGCTGCGTTCTCCAAGGCCAAGGACAAGGTGAAGGCCAAGTCCAAGAAGGGAAAGAAATCCAAGAAGGACGACAAGTCCAAAAAGTCCGACAAAAAGAAAGACTCTGGCAAAAAGGATGCCAAGAAGTCGGACAAAAAATCTGACAAGAAGAAGGATAATAAAAAGGCGAAGAAGTAACCCTTCCTCGCCCTTTCAAGTGTTTCGAACCGGCACCGCGCAACGCGGATGCCGGTTTTCTTATGCCAGCGTACCGTCCAGCTGCAGCGACAGCTTGCCGCCCAGATAGGGGCTAAGAACGTCTGGCAGGGTGACAGTGCCGTCTGCGTTCTGACCGTTTTCTAGCACGGCGATCAGGCAACGCCCAACCGCCAGTCCCGAGCCATTCAGCGTGTGGACATATTCCGGCTTGCCACCACCTTCGGGCCTGAAACGCGCATTCATGCGGCGGGCCTGAAAATCGCCACAGGTTGAGACCGAGCTGATCTCGCGATAGGTGTCCTGACCGGGAAGCCATGCCTCGATATCAAAGGTACGGCGGGCGCCAAAGCCCATATCTCCGGTACACAGGATCACGGTGCGGTAAGGCACGCCAAGCTTTTCCAGAATGCCCTCGGCGCAGCGCACCATGCGTTTTTGCTCGTCATCCGAGGTCTCGGGATGGGTGATCGAGACCATCTCGACCTTTTCGAACTGGTGCTGACGAAGCATCCCGCGGGTGTCTTTGCCCGCCGAACCGGCCTCGGACCGGAAGCAGAGCGAATGCGCGGTATAACGGCGAGGCAGGTAGCTTTCCTCGATCATCGTGTCGTTGACGATGTTGGTCAGAGAAACCTCGGAGGTCGGGATCAACCACCAGCCTTCGCGGGTTTGATAGCTGTCCTCGCCGAATTTCGGCAGCTGGCCGGTGCCCTGCATCATCTCGGACAGAACCAGAACCGGGCCGTTGACTTCGGTCAGGCCGTTTTCGTTGATATGCGTGTCCAGCATGAACTGCGCCAGCGCACGGTGGATACGCGCGACACCGCCCGACAACAGCACAAAGCGCGAGCCAGAGAGTTTTGCAGCGGTTTCGAAATCCATGCCGTTTTGAACGGCCTCAATCTCAAAATGCTCTTTCGGCGCGAAATCCAGTTCGCGCGGGGTGCCCCAACGGCTCACCTCGACATTGTCGTTCTCGTCGGCGCCCTCTGGTACATCGTCGGCGGGTAGGTTGGCAATACGGATCAGTTGGTCTGTCAGCAGAGCGTCCAGATCCTTGGCCTCGGTCTGCATCCGGGCGATTTCGGCCTTCTTTTCAGCTACTAGCGCGCGCAGACGCTCAAATTCGGCTTCATCACCGCGGGCTTTGGCCGCGCCGACCTCTTTACTGGCCTTGTTCTGTTCGGCCTGCGCCGTTTCAGCAGCCAAAATCTTGGCGCGGCGGCTCTCGTCCAGCCGCAGCAGGTCTGACGACACCGGCGCGTCCCCACGGCGCGCGAGAGCGGCGTCGAAAGCGGCTGGGTTTTCGCGAATGGCGCGGATGTCGTGCATAGTTCAGATCCTTGAATGCAGTGAATCACTGCGACTGCTTATGCACCATATATCTCGGAGGGTGTAGCGCTGGTTAACCAAACTGCGCCTAACTGTCCGGCTCCTCATCGTGATGAGCCAGATGTCCGTCCCATTCCCCGGTCGGAATCTTTGGTTCGGGCGGATCAGCGATATAGGAGGGGGTCATGATCTGCACGTTATTCTCGTTGAATACGGCCACTATGTTGCGATGCAGATCTGACCGGATCTTGGGAATAATGCTGCCTCGGGTCGTGTATCCGTTGATCTGGTAGTTGATCGCGTAGTCGGCCAGCGCGGTCCACAGGACAAAGGGTTCAGGCTTGGACTTGATCCCTTTGGTGCGATTGGCGGCCTCGATCAGCATTGCCTCGATCTTTTCGGGGGGCTCTTCATAGCCGATGCCAACGGTTGTGTGCAGCAACAGCCCGCTGCCATCCGTTTTCTTCGAGAAATTCACCACGTCCGAATTCATCAGCTGCGCGTTGGGGATTGAGATCAGCTCGTTCTTGATGGATTTCAGATGGGTTTCCATCAGCTTGATCTGCACCACGTCGCCAATGTGATCCCCAATCTGAATACGGTCCCCGATCGAGGTCGAGCGGCGATAGATCACGAAGAGACCGGCCAGCATGTTAGACACGACCGAGTTCGCGCCCAACGACAGCATTGCGCCGACCAGAATGGTCAGGCCCTGAAATGCCGCCGAATCCGAACCTGGAATGTAGGGCACGGCAAAGACCAGCGCGATCAGTATCACGACCACTCGGGCAATGTTGAAGGTCGGGTTAACCCAATGCTTCTCAAAATCGCCCATATCGAACGATCCCGCTTCGACCGCGTCGAAGAAGACCCGCATGCCCTTGATAATATACAAAGTTACCCAGGCGATCAGGCCAAGCATGATCATGTTTGGGATATAGCTCAGGATGCCTTTGAAGATCAGGAGGACCGGCTCGGTCAGATAGGTCAGCAGCAATTGCGCGAAGTACCGGGTTTCGGCAAAGGCCAGCAGGACGAAAGACAGGTAGTAGTAGAAACCCAGGAAGAAAATCACCAAAAGGACGAAATTCAGACCGTAACGCACTAAGGCTGCAATGGCCTCGGCTTGAACGCTCTTGGCCGTGGCGGTTTCCACGTCCTTCAGGTAGCGCTTCACGAATCTCAGTGTCCGCCGCCGGATTCTGCGGTGCAGCCAAAAGATGACAACCACAAAGACAATGAAGCCCAAGGTCCAAGCCGCGGCTTCAATAGCGCCTGAAACCCGCGCCTGTTCAGTTCGGTTCAAACGGTAGGCCTCGATAGCCTGTTTGATTGCATTGCCGTGCAGAACGCTGACAACGCTGAGTTCCATCTGGTCCAATTCTGCATCGGCTTCGGTGACGATCGAAACCCGTTCACCATCAACCAGAACCCAGGTGCCGAACTCGGTTTCCTCAAAGCTGATCGTGACCTCGGACGCGTCCGACGCTTCGGCGATTTCTATGATCTTGTCTTGAACTTCTTCGGCACGCTCGGGGGCGGGTAGTGCGCTTGAGCCCCGAACCTGAAACAGAACGTCCCCGTCTATTATAACTGGGGCCATGAAAGTTTCAGATTCTGCAGCTTCTGGCACAGGCGCATCGGTCGGTGACTCTTGTGCCTCGACAGGTTGGCTTAGCCAAAGAGCTGCCGCCATTGCAGTCAGCAAATAACGTAGCAAATGGAAGGGTTTGAATTGCCGTGCCATGTGTCCCCCTTGTTTGGAACTATACCCGGTTTGGACAGTGTTCCTAGGACATATCTGCAACGTTTTTACGGTTCTTATGGTGGCAGGTGTGCGTTCAGGTGGGTCACGCTGCCGCCATTGCTTGCAAACACGCATATCAGCGCATAGGTTCCCGCCAAATTTGCGGAACGGTGCCGCAGGTCAAAGAAAAAGGAATATCCCATGGAAGGTGGCGCAATCGCCCAGTTTCTCCCGCTGATCCTGATCTTCGCGATCATGTATTTCCTGCTGATCCGTCCGCAGCAAAAGAAGATGAAAGAACACCAGGCCATGGTCGAAGCCGTGCGCCGTGGCGATCAGGTCGTCACACAAGGTGGTCTGATCGGCAAGGTGTCGAAGGTCAAGGAAGGCGACAACGAGATCGAGGTCGAGATCGCCGAGGGCGTTAAGGTTCGTGTGGTCAAGTCGACTATCGCGCAGGTTCTGAACAAAACCGAACCTGCGAAGTAACTTCGCCTTACAATTCCTTGAAAAGGCAGGGTTATGCTGCAAATTGATACCTGGAAGCGGGTTCTGATCTGGCTGGTCTGTGTGACCGGCCTGCTCTTGGCTCTGCCGAATGCGTTCTACACGCGGGTCGAACAATCCAACGACGCCAAAGCCGCGATTGAGCTTGGCGCGGATACGCCCGAAAATCAGGCCGAAGCGGCGCTGTGGCCGAACTGGCTGCCGTCCTCCTTGGTCAATCTGGGCCTCGATCTGCGGGGCGGTGCGCATCTGCTGGCCGAGGTCAAGGTCGAGAATGTCTACGAATCCCGGATGGAGGCGATGTGGCCTGAAATCCGCGACGCCTTGCGGGATGAGCGTTCCACCGTTGGTACGATCCGCCGTCAGGACTCCGACCCCGATCAGATTCGCGTCCGCATCAGCCAGCCCGAGGGGATGGCGCGTGCGCTCGAAACCGTTCGTGGTCTGGCCCGACAGGTTCAGACGCTGACTGGTGTCGGTGCGACCGATATCGAGGCCTTTGCCGATGGCGATACAATCGTTGTGCAGCTCTCCGAGGCGGAGAAGCTGGCCTCGGACGATCGCACCGTGCGTCAATCGCTAGAGATCGTGCGCCGCCGGATCGATGAGGTCGGTACACGTGAACCCACCATTCAACGTCAAGGTGCAGACCGCATCCTCATTCAGGTTCCCGGGATCGGAAGTGCAGGCGAGCTGAAAGAGATCATCGGTACCACGGCGCAGCTGACCTTCAACCCTGTTGTCGGCCGTGGCACGGACCCGGATGCCGCTGCAGGTATCGGTGAAGAAGTGGTGCCGTCGATTGACGAAAGCGGGGTGTTCTACACGCTTGAATCCTCTCCGGTCGTGACTGGGGAGGAACTGGTTGATGCGCAGCCCTCGTTCGATCAGAACGGACGACCCGCCGTCAGCTTCCGGTTCAACACGTCGGGCGCGCGGAAATTCGGTGACTATACGCTGGAAAATATTGGCGCGCCATTCGCGATCGTACTAGACGACGAAGTGATCTCGGCCCCTGTGATCCAAAGCCACATTCCTGGTGGTTCTGGCATCATCACCGGCAATTTCACGGTCGAGGAAAGCACCAACCTTGCCATCCTGCTACGGGCAGGCGCCTTGCCTGCCGAGCTGGAGTTCCTGGAAGAACGTACCATCGGCCCTGAATTGGGTCAGGACAGCATCGACGCTGGTAAAGTCGCCACTATGGTAGCCTTTGCCGCGGTGCTGGTGTTCATGGCGCTCAGCTACGGTTTGTTTGGTCTCTTTGCCAATATTGCCTTGATCATCAACGTGGGCCTTTTGTTCGGTCTACTTTCGCTGATCGGCGCGACGCTGACCCTGCCGGGTATCGCGGGTATTGTTCTGACTGTCGGTATGGCCGTGGACGCTAACGTGCTGATTTTCGAACGTATCCGAGAGGAACTGAAATCCGCCAAAGGCCCCGCGCGTGCGATTGAGTTGGGCTATGAAAAAGCCCTTTCGGCCATCGCGGATGCCAACGTGACCACCTTCATCACGGCGGTAATCCTGTTTGCCATGGGCAGCGGCCCGGTCCGCGGGTTCGCCATCACTCTGGGCCTGGGTATCCTGACCTCGGTCTTCACCGCGATCTTCGTGACGCGCCTGATGGTCGTCATGTGGTTCGAACGCCGCCGTCCGAAAACGATCGAGGTTTGATCATGAGACTGAAACTCGTACCCCAAAGCACCTCGTTCGATTTCTTCAGCCGATGGAAGCTCTGGCTTGGCATTTCGGCCCTGATGATGGTTGTGGCTTTTGCCTCATTCATGTTGCAGGGCTTGAATTTCGGCATCGACTTTCGGGGCGGCACGACGATCCGTACCGAAAGCACCCAGCCGATTGACGTGGGTGTCTACCGTGACGCGATTGCTCCGCTGGAACTGGGCGATGTCTCGATCACCGAGATTTTCGACCCGACCTTCGGGCCAGAAGACAACGTCGCGATGATCCGCATTCAGGCGCAAGCAGATGCCGAAGCTGTCGAAGCCTCGACCATCACAGCTGTTAAGGGCGCGTTGCAGGCCGTGATCCCCGATATCCAATTCGTATCGGTGGAGTCGGTTGGCCCCAAAGTCTCGGGCGAGTTGATCCAGACAGCCGTGATCGCCATCGTTTTGGCCATCGGAGCGGTGCTCGTCTATATCTGGCTGCGGTTCGAATGGCAGTTCGCTCTTGGCGCGGTCGCGGCACTTGTGCATGACGTGATCCTGACCATCGGCATCTTCTCAGAGCTTCAAATCCGCTTCGATCTGGCTATCATCGCGGCGCTTCTGACCATCGTGGGCTACTCACTAAACGACACCGTGGTCGTGTTCGACCGCGTGCGCGAGAACCTGCGGAAGTACAAGAAGAAAGACCTCAAAGAGGTTCTTAACATCTCGATCAACGAAACCCTCAGCCGGACGGTGATGACCTCGGTCACGACCCTGCTGGCGCTGATCTCGCTCTACGTGCTGGGCGGGGACGTGATCCGAGGCTTTGTCTTCGCGATGATCTGGGGTGTGATCGTGGGGACCTATTCGTCAGTCTTCGTGGCCTCGACCATCCTGTTGTGGCTGGGTGTCAAGCGTGACTGGTCCAAGCCGTCCAATAACGCGGGCAACCAGTTTGCCAACGTAGATGCCTGAGCTCTTCGGCCAGTCCCCACAGGGTCTGGCCGTAGTTTTATTTGCAGCCTTTCTTGGGGGCGTCGTTCGCGGCTTCTCGGGGTTTGGCACCGCTTTGGTTTTCCTGCCCATCGCGACCCCTTATCTCGGCCCGTTCGGAGCGCTGATCGGCCTGACGATCATGGATATCTTCGGACCCCTGCCAAATCTGCGCCGGGCATGGAGTGCCGTGAACAAGGGCGATCTGACACGCCTCCTGCTCGGCTGCGCACTGGTCCTGCCGCTTGGGCTATGGGTGTTGACGCAGGTCGCGCCAGAGGTTTTCCGCTATGCAGTCAGCGGTCTGGCCCTTGCGATGCTGGCCATTCTGATCCTCGGCCTGCGCTATCACGGTCATGTCAGCCGCGTGATGGTCACGGGCATCGGCGGAGCCGCCGGGTTTCTTGGCGGTGTCGCCGGGCTCCCTGGTCCGGCCGTCATCCTGTTCTACATGTCGCGCCCACTACCGGTGGACGTCATTCGCGCGACGATCCTGCTGTTTCTGTTCGGGTTCGATTTCCTGCTACTCGGCTACCTGACCGGTATGGCGCAGGTCACCCTTGCCGCTGCTGGGCTGGGTCTTCTTCTGGCGCTACCCAACTTGCTGGGCAATTGGCTGGGCGGGTGGCTTTTCCGACCAGACCGAGAACGCTTGTATCGCGCGGCCGCCTATCTGGCGATTGCGCTGGCGGCCTTGTCCGGCCTGCCGCTTTGGGGGTAAACACGGCGCATGCGATTGAATGAGATCAACTACACCAATGCTGAACCCGTCGACGGGTACGGCCCCGGTTTTTTCCGGATCGGAGGGCGCGTGCATCAAGGCGCAGTGCTGACTGGCCCGACGGGAACGCAGGCGTGGGGCGGATACTCAGACGCCGACCCACTTCGCGAACTGTCCGAGGTGGTCGACGTTCTGTTCATCGGAACCGGAGCAGAGCTGGTCAACATCCCGCCCGAGCTGCGCCAAACTCTCGAATCCGCCGGGATCGGCGTCGAGATCATGAACTCACCCGCCGCCTGCCGTACCTACAACGTCCTGCTATCCGAAGGTCGCCGCATCGCGCTCGCTCTTATCCCCGTCTGACGGGATCCCTTTCATCTGGCCAAAAATATCTCGGGGAGCGCGAGGGGCTGGCCCCTCGCATCCGAACACATCCAAGCGCACTGCCCTAGCTCCCTGCGTCAAATCCAACCTTTTGCCTGCGTCCCCAATCGGATAAGCGAGTCTCATGACTCTAACCGTTTTCGATCTGACCATCACCCGTGGTGGCGTGCCCGTGCTCGAGGGGGTGAGCTTCAAACTCACCCCCGGTCAGGCGCTCATTTTGCGTGGGCCGAACGGAATAGGAAAAACAACGCTGCTCCGCACTCTGACAGGGCTACAGCCTGCTTTGGCGGGAAAGATCGAAGGTGCCGAGGACCAGATCGCCTACGCCTCGCATTCCGATGGTTTGAAGCCAACCCTGACGGTTGTCGAAAATCTTGCCTTCTGGGCGTCCGTCTTTGGGACCCATGACATCCAGCCAGCACTAGACGCCTTTGCGCTGAATGACCTGTCCGACCGCCATGCGGGCAACTTGTCGGCCGGGCAAAAGCGCAGGCTGGGCCTTGCACGGATGCTGGTCACGGGGCGGCCGATCTGGATGCTGGACGAACCAACCGTCTCACTCGACAAAAACGCCGTTCAGATGTTCGCTGACGCTGTGCGCGGGCATTTGGGGCAGGGTGGCTCGGCCCTGATTGCAACCCATATCGACCTCGGCCTCGACGGAGAGGTTCTGGACGTCGGCCCCTACAAAGCGAAACCGCAACCCATTGATGACTTCGACGGAGGCTTCCTGTGATCGCCCTGTTGCTGCGCGACCTGAAGCTGGCCTTCCGCGCAGGCGGAGGCTTTGGTCTCGGCCTGGCCTTTTTCCTGATCGTCACTGTTCTGGTGCCTTTTGCCGTAGGCCCCCAATCGTCGCTGCTATCGACCATCGCGCCGGGAATTCTGTGGCTGGGCGCGTTGCTGGCCTGCCTGCTGTCCCTCGACCGCCTTCTGGCTCTGGATTGGGAGGACGGATCGCTGGACCTTCTGGCTACCGCGCCTCTCCCGCTTGAGGCTGTAGTTTCTATCAAAGCTCTGGCGCATTGGATAACCACCGGCTTACCTTTGGTTCTGGCGGCACCGTTTCTGGGCGTCTTGCTGAACCTTCCCGCGCCGGGGTTCTTCTGGCTGGTGATCTCGCTCCTGCTCGGAACGCCCGCCATGAGCGTCATAGGCACCTTCGGCGCAGCCCTGACTGTCGGTTTGAAGCGCGGCGGCCTGCTGTTGTCGCTGCTGGTTCTTCCGCTCTACGTCCCAACCCTGATCTTCGGCGCAGAAGTCGCCCGCCGAGGTGCCGTCGGGATGGAGACCCAATCCCCACTTTTGATGCTGGCGGGGATCACGATGGCCACGATCGCTCTGCTGCCCTTCGCCAGCGCAGCGGTCCTGCGCATCAATCTGCGGTGAAGCGCCACAACTTTGAGCAAGGTCAATTGAGAATGAACCCGAGTCGGACTAAATAACGGCCATGTCTATCGCAACCAAAGCCAACGCCCTCTGGGAATATGCCAACCCGCGCAAGTTTCTTGCCACCAGCGAGCGTGTCTTGCCCTTTTTCTGGATCACCTCCGCGGTTTGCATCGTGGTAGGGCTGGTCTGGGGCTTCTTCTTCACCCCCGATGACTTCCGACAGGGCTCGACGGTTAAGATAATCTACCTGCATGTCCCATCGGCCCTTATGGCGATCAATTGCTGGCTGATGATGCTGGTGACCTCGCTCATATGGCTGGTCCGCCGCCATCACGTCAGCGCTCTGGCTGCGCGTGCCGCCGCACCTGTGGGCATCGTGATGACCTTGATCGCACTTGCGACTGGAGCGATTTGGGGCCAGCCGATGTGGGGCACCTGGTGGGCCTGGGATCCGCGCCTGACCTCATTCCTGATCCTGTTCCTGTTCTATCTCGGCTACGTCGCCCTGTGGGAGGCGATCGAGGACCCGGACACCGCGGCAGACCTGACTTCGGTCCTGTGTCTTGTAGGATCGGTGTTCGCGATCCTCAGCCGCTATGCGGTGAATTTCTGGAACCAAGGGCTGCACCAGGGGGCCTCGGTCATGCGGGCCGGAGCAGTTACGGGAACCGATACTGAAGAGAAGGTTAGCAACGTGTTCTTCTATCCATTGCTGGTCTGCATCATTGGCTTCGTTTTGCTGTTCATCGCATTGGTTTTGTATCGTACCGGCACCGAAATCCGTGCGCGTCGGATCAAAGCGCTACTGGTACGTGAAAGGGTGGGCGCATGATGCCTGATCTTGGAAAATACGCGGACGCTGTCTTGTCGTCCTACGCTGCTTCGATCCTGCTGCTCGTGGCGCTGGTCGTCTTTAGCGTGATCCGGGGACGCAAAGTGCGGGCCGAGATGGAGAAAATCGAACAAAGGATGTCGCGCAATGGCTAAGATTTCGCCTTTGATGGTCGCGCCGCCTTTGATTTTTGGTGCTTTTGCCGTTCTGGCCGGGATCGGTATGTTCCGAGACGACCCCAACGCTCTTCCATCTGCCCGCGAAGGGCAACCCGCCCCTCCGGTCGTCCTGACCGAGTTTCCGGGCAAAACGCCTTTCGACGACGCGACCCTGCGGGACGGGCAGGTCAAGCTGGTCAACTACTGGGCCAGCTGGTGTGCCCCCTGTCGCGCAGAGCATCCAAACCTTGAGGCGCTGTCGAACGAAGGCATCCCGGTCTACGGCGTCAACTACAAAGACAAGTTGGACAATGCGCAAAGCTTTCTGACTGAATTGGGCGATCCCTATACCGGCATCGGTCGCGACGAGCAGGGCCGCATGGCTTTGGATTGGGGGCTTTACGGCGTTCCCGAAACCTATGTGATCGACGGGGAAGGCACCGTGATCCTGCGTTTCGCCGGTCCGATCACCCAACGTGTGATCGAAAGCACGATCCGCCCGGCGCTTGAAAAAGCGGCTGGCGGTTAGAGCCTGTAGCCACCGGTCACAGCCAAGGTCTCACCCGTGATGAATGCGGCGTCGTCTGACGCCAAGAACCGTACGGCCTTCGCGATATCTTCGGGCCGCCCAATCCGCTCTACGGCTGTGTTCTCGACGAACAAGGCGGTCAAGTCTTCGGGGCGCGGGTCTTCAGGGATGTTAATCGCCCCCGGTGCCACAGCATTGACCCGAATACCCTGAGGCCCAAGTTCCTTTGCCATCCCGCGTGTCCAAAGGTTCAGGGCTGCCTTGCTTGCCCCGTAAATCACCGCGCCTTTCGGTGGCAAAACGGCGTTCATCGAGGAAATACTGACAATCGCCGCCCCCGGTTTCAAATGGGGCATGGCAGCCGCCAGCAAAGCAGAAGGGACCAGCAGGTTCAAATCCAAAATTGCGCGATGATCTTCCAGTTCAAAAACCTCTTTCGGAGTAGACCTGACCAAACCCGCATTGTTCACGATCACGTCCAGCCGCCCGAAACGTTCGACAACGTCGCGTATCACTGCTTCAGGCTGTCCGTCCTGCGTCAGATCGGACCGTATCGGCTGCAAACCTTCCCCTTCCAACGCAGGATCTGGCTCGCTTGACAGCCATGTGAAAGCAACACGATGATCGCGCCGCAGATCCTCAACAATCGCGCGCCCAATCCCCCGCGCGCCGCCGGTTACCAAAACCACTTTCTCCAAACCAACCTCCCGCGCACCGCTGATCGTCCACTTAGGACACAATCAACTTCTTCTGTTCAAAAATACCTCGGAGCGCGAGGCAGAGCCTCGCATAAAAAAGGACGCCAATCGGCGTCCCTTTCAGTCCCTTGATAAGCACCGCGTCAACCCGCCTTCGCGAGATTGCGCAGCACATAGTGCAGAACACCGCCGTTCTCGATGTATTCGATCTCAGGGGCTGTATCTATGCGGCATTTCAGGGTGATGGTCTTCTCGGTCCCGTCGCCATAGGTGATGGTGCAGGGCACCTCCTGCAGCGGCTCAATCGTGTCCAGACCGTGGATCGAGACCGTCTCATCCCCTTTCAAACCAAGCGTTTTGCGCGTGTCTCCGCCGGTGAACTCAAACGGAATCACGCCCATGCCCACGAGGTTCGAGCGGTGGATGCGCTCAAAACTCTCTGCAATCACGGCTTTGATGCCCAGCAGAGCAGTCCCCTTCGCGGCCCAGTCACGGGAAGAGCCCGCGCCATATTGCTCGCCTCCGAAAACGACCAGAGGGGTGCCATTCGCCTGATACGCCATCGACGCGTCGTAGATCGAGGTCTGCGCGCCATCCGGCCCCTTGGTGTAACCGCCTTCGACCCCGTCCAGCATCTCGTTCTTGATGCGGATATTGGCGAAGGTGCCGCGCATCATGACCTCATGGTTGCCCCGGCGCGAGCCGTAGGAGTTGAACTCACGCGGCTGCACCTGACGTTCCATCAGGTACTGACCGGCGGGCGAGGTCGTGGCAAACGAACCAGCGGGCGAGATATGGTCGGTCGTGACCATATCGCCCAGGATCGCCAGCACCTTGGCCCCTTCGATGTTCGAGATCGTGCCTGGCTCGGCCCCCATGCCCTGAAAATAGGGCGGGTTCTGGATATAGGTCGAGGTCGGCGGCCAGTCATAAGTTTCCTGCTGTGGAACCTCGACCTCACGCCATTTCTCATCCCCTTTGAAAACGTCGGCATATTTGGACTGGAACGCCTCGCGGGTGACGGTTGCTTCGACCAATTCCGCGATTTCGCTCTGGCTGGGCCAGATATCCTTCATGAACACGTCATTACCGTCCCGATCCTGACCGATGGGTTCGGAGGTCAGGTCGATATCCATGGTGCCTGCCAGCGCGTACACAACGACCAGAGGCGGCGAGGCCAGATAGTTGGCGCGCACATCCGGCGAGATCCGTCCTTCGAAATTGCGGTTGCCCGAGAGAACCGAGGTGGCGACCAGATCGCCTTCGGAAATCGCCTCGCTGATTTCTCGCTGAATCGGGCCAGAGTTACCAATACAGGTGGTGCAGCCATAGCCCACAAGGTTGAACCCGATCTTGTCCAGATCGTCTTGAAGACCCGCGGCCTCAAGATAGGCGGAAACCACCTGCGACCCTGGCGCGAGCGAGGTCTTCACCCATGGCTTTCGGTCCAGACCCAGCGCGGCTGCCTTGCGGGCTACAAGACCCGCTCCGATCATCACATAGGGGTTCGAGGTGTTGGTGCAGGAGGTGATCGAGGCGATCACGACCTTGCCCGATTCCATACCGTAGTTCTCGCCTTTGACTTCGACCTGCTTGCCCATTGGGCGTTTGAAGGTGTTCTCCATCTCGTTCAGGAAGGCCGCTTTCGCTTCCGTCAGCGCCACATAGTCCTGCGGACGTTTCGGCCCCGAGATGGCAGGAACGATGGTGCCCATATCCAGCGAAAGGGTATCGGTATAGATCGGTGCGTAGGTCTCATCACGCCACAGTCCGTTTTCCTTTGCATAGGCTTCGACCAGCGCAAGACGGTCTTCGTCGCGCCCGGTATTGCGCATGTAACGCAGGGTTTCCCCGTCGATCGGGAAGAAGCCGCAGGTCGCGCCATATTCGGGGGCCATGTTGGCGATCGTGGCACGGTCCGCCAAAGGAAGACGATCTAGACCTTCGCCGTAGAATTCGACGAATTTACCAACCACGCCCTTTTCACGCAGCATCTCGACGACTTTCAGCACAAGGTCAGTACCGGTAGTGCCCTCTACCATCGCGCCTGTCAGTTCAAAACCCACAACCTCGGGGATCAACATCGAGATCGGCTGGCCGAGCATCGCGGCCTCAGCCTCAATCCCGCCGACGCCCCATCCCAGAACGGCCATGCCGTTGACCATGGTGGTGTGGCTATCGGTACCGACGAGGGTGTCAGGATAGGCGACCTCTTCGCCGTTTTGATCGGTATCCGTCCAGACGGTTTGGGCCAAATATTCAAGGTTCACCTGATGGCAGATGCCGGTACCGGGCGGTACGACGCGGAAATTGTTGAACGCGTTCTGACCCCATTTCAGGAATTGGTAGCGCTCCATGTTGCGCTCGTATTCGCGGTCCACATTCATCTGGAACGCACGCGGGTTGCCGAACTCGTCGATCATGACCGAGTGGTCGATGACCAGATCCACTGGGTTCAGCGGATTGATCTTTTGCGCGTCACCGCCCAAAGCTTTGATCCCGTCGCGCATGGCCGCCAGATCAACCACGGCAGGCACACCGGTGAAATCCTGCATCAGCACGCGGGCAGGGCGATAGGCGATCTCGCGCGGGTTTTTACCTCCGTTCTCGCCCCATTCCGCAAAGGCCTTGATGTCGTCGACCGAGACAGAGAACCCGTCATCCTCGAACCGCAGCATGTTTTCCAGCACCACTTTCAGCGCGGCGGGCAGCTTGGAGAAATCACCTAGACCGGCCTCTTGAGCGGCGGGGATGGAGTAGTAGGAAATGGTTTTACCATTCACGCTCAGGCTGCGGCGTGTTTTGGCGGTATCCTGTCCGGTTTTGATAGGCATCCTGTGGCCTCCCTCTCAAATAACTTGGAAAATGGGATTCGCTGCGGTTTATCTTGATCACGTTTGTCCGGGGTTCAAGCGTCAGTTACTGACAAGATGAAAGTGTATACTGTGGTATGCAAAATCAAGAGCAAGGGACCGCCTCGTCTCAAGAAACCTTGATTGGAGCTTGAAGAGCAAAACGTTTATCCGTTTTGCAGGATTTTCAAGCCGAGGGGACTCATGTTCAAATCCGTCCTAGCAGCCGCCATTCTATCCGCCTGTGCCGCTTTTTCAGTATCGGCGCAAGAGGATCCGGTTGTGATCGAGCTGTTCACCTCGCAAGGGTGTTCGTCCTGCCCCCCGGCGGATCGGCTTTTGCATGAGCTGGTCAAGCGCGATGACGTGATCGGGCTGGCGCTACATGTGGACTATTGGGATTACATCGGCTGGAAGGACGAATACGCCATTCCTGATCATACGTCGCGGCAACGGGCCTATGCCCGCAATGGTGGCCGGTCGATGATCTACACGCCACAGATGGTGATCAACGGACAGCATGATGTGGTTGGTGCGAAGGCGCAGGAATTGGATCGGCTGATCAAGGCGCATCTGATCGCTGCGCCCACAGCTGAAGTCGAAGCCGAGCGTTCGGGGCAAGAGGTGATGGTGCGCGTGACGCCGATCGACTTGCCAGTTGGGGATACCTACGACGTGCGGATCGTCCAATACACGCCGCTGCGCCATGCCTCGATCCGGCGTGGTGAGCTTGCGGGCCATGAGCTAGACTATGCCAATGTGGTGGAAAGCTGGCAGATGGTCGGGCGCTGGGATGGGGTCAATGAGCAGGCGTTTTCAGCACAGTTGGATTCGGACCTGCCAGCGGTTGTTTTGGTGCAACGGGCAGGTCACGGGCCAATTATTGCGGCTGCACATGTGAAGTGATCAGGGCATATCCTCGGGCTGAACACCCAGCCCGTTCCATGCCTTCCAGCGGCGGTGAATCCAGAACCATTGGCCCATATGCTGGCGCACCATTTGTTCCAGATCGTCGTTGATATGCTGCGTCATGGTTCTGGGGTCGGAATGTGGCACCGGGTCGTGTAACACGATCTCGAAATCCAGACCATTTGGTTGGCGTACTGCGTAGCAGGGGATCATGACCGCATTGAACTTCATCGCAAGTTCGGCATTCAGCAGGGATGTGACGGCGGGTTTGCCAAAGAACATCAACTCCTCGCCGCCGTGAACATGCAGGTCAGAGACGATGGCGATCATCTCACCCCCTTTGAGGGAGCGCACCATCTCAACCATTCCGCGCCGGCCCTGTTCAAACATGGGCGAGCCGGTTTTGTAGAAGGCTTCGACATAGGCCTCGTTGAAATAGGGGTTGGCCATGCGACGGTAGAGGCAACCCAAAGGGCGCCCGCTGCGGGCCTGCAGCGCGATCCGCGTTGCCAGGTAGTGGCCGAAATGCGCGGCAATAATCATGACCGGTCGCCCCTCGGCGGAGGCGGCATCAAAAGCGGCCACACCGGGGCCGGACAGTTTGGCGTCGCGTTGGCGCGCAGTGAACCCTTCGGGCGAGAAATGCTCCATCAAAGCCCGACCGGCATTGTCCGAGACCTCAGCCGAGATACGGTTGATGTCACGCTCTGACAGCTCAGGGCAGGTCAGTTTCAGGTTGTCTCGAACCCGTTTGCGAAACCCCACCAGAGGGGCCAATCTGCGCACCAAGGCCCCCATCGCCGCGATCCGGGTCCCATAGGGCAGAAGCCGCATGCCACCGATCACGCCTTTCAGGAAGAGACTGGCGACATAGTATTTCCCAAGCTCAAACCGGCTGAGCTCTGACTTTTCGACAGGCATGGAGGTGTCTCACGGCGTGTTGCGTTTTGCTGGGTCAGACATACAGGCCCGGCCCGGCAAGCTCAAGCACTCAGCCGGTTGACGTCAGTCTTCGTCTTCTTCCGGCTCGACCAATGTCAGCGTACCTTCGTCCGCCAGCGTGCGGATTGCGCCTACGATCTCAGTCATCGCTTCTTCAGCCTCGGACTGTTTGACGCGCCCGCGCTCAGCCATTTCTTCGCGCAGATTGTCGGCCATACGGGCGGAGATGTTGGATAGGATGAACTCAACCGAGGCTTTGTCATCATCAGCGGCGGCCCCCGCCAGAGCGGTGACAAGGCTGGTTTGTTCCACCCCGCGCAGAATGGCGGGCACATCGCGTGCGGCGACACGGGCCGGGATATGCGCGAAGGTAAAGATGGATTGACGCACGATATCCGCGAATTCGGCATCCTCTTCGTTCAGGGCCGTCAGCAAACCATCTCGGGTCGAGGCCGCCGATTGATTCAGGATCGCCCCCACACGCGCGCCGGGGCCGTCGGAAAAGGCCTGAGAAGGCCGTTGATCCAATTGAGCAGCCATCGACCAGCCGATCCGTTCCACCGCTTCGGGGGTCACATTGGCCGTTTTGGAGATCGCATAGGTGATGCGTCGCGCAATGGGGCCGGGCAGGTGCCCCAGCAATTGCGCGGCTTTGGCCGTGTCGAGCTTGGATAGCATCACGGCGGCTACCTCGGTACTTTCTGACTGCGCCATCTGGGCCAGATCTTCGGCCGAAATCTCTCGCAGTTGCTGCCACGGATCGCCGATCTGACGAACGCCGGCGATCTTGCGCAATCTTGCCGCAGTGGCCGGGGCAATCTTGCCGTTCACCGCATCCAGCGCCCCAGCGAGGCCATGAGGGAAGGACAGGCCGACGCTATCCAGCGCATCGCCGAACTCCTGCGCCACCGCATCCAGCGTCACACGGTCTACAAGACCCATCTGACCCAGTTGATGCGTGAGTTTTTCCTGTAATTCGTCGGGCAGTTCCTCAAGTGGAATATCCGCCCCTTCATTCAGCAACAGACGCACCACGATAGCGGCCTTTTGACGATTGCTGAGTGTGCGTGGGACGACGCGGGGCGCGTCGTCCGCCTGACCTGCGCCCGAGGGCTGAGCCCCCGGGGCCACCTGAACCAAAGTATTCATGTCCTGCATCTGCCTGCGGTGCCAAAGTCCTGTTCCACAGGCAGGTTAGCGGGAATCAGGTAAAGAAAGGTTGAACCTCAGTAGTTATAGGTCAGCCCGGTCTTGATGGCCTCGCGCAGAGATGCCTCGGCCCATGTGCCTTCGCCTCCACGAGCCTTGATTTCGCGCCATTGGGCGATGGCCAGATCGGTTTTCCCTTCGGAAACAAAGCCCTGAGCCATATAGCTGCGCGCCAGAAGGTTGTCGGGGTTAGTGGCGATGGCCTGCTCGTAGTAGGCATTCGCCAACTCGATATTGCCCATCTTGCGGTGCGTGAAGCCCCAGTAGGTTAGAACGCGGTCATCGCTTTGATCGCTCATGACGCGCAGGATGTTCTGGGCGTTTTCCAACTGACCATCATAGGCCAGCTCACGCACGGCCTCATAGAGGTCCTCATCGGTGAAATTCGTCGCGCTCGGTTTGACGCAGCGCCCGCGGTCTTCGCTCCAGACCCGACCGAACAGGCATTTTTTTGTCGTGTTGGTGGGCTTGGGGGGATTGGCACCGCCGCCACCGGCCGCGTGGGCAGCGATGGGGGAAAAGGCGAAAGAGGTCAGTGCAATCGCGGATGCAAGAAGAATGCGCATAGTTTTAACTCCGTGGTCAGGTCTGCTCATTGAAATCATAGTGTGATCTTCAAAAAAGCTAACACCGGAGCTTTTCGATTTATTCACAAAGCAGACAGAATTTTTGATCACGAAGTGCGTTATGATGCAAAAAGCGCCCGGTCGATGGGGGCCGGGCGCTTTTCTAGGATGGTTTATTCGCCGAAGACACGCTCAAAAATCGTGTCGACATGCTTGGTGTGGTAGCCTAGATCGAATTTCTCTTCGATCTCTTCCACGCTGAGGGCGGCGGTGACCTCGGCATCACCCAGGAGTTCGGTTTTGAAGTCCTTGCCTTCTTCCCAAACCTTCATCGCGTTACGCTGCACCAGACGGTAGGCATCCTCGCGGCTGACACCGGCTTGGGTGAGGGCCAGCAGCACGCGCTGGCTCATGACCAAACCACGGAACTTGTTCATGTTGGCCAGCATGTTTTCCGGGTAAACGACCAGCTTGTCGACCACGCTGGTCAGGCGCGACAGTGCGAAATCCAGAGTAACGGTGGTATCAGGGCCAATATTCCGCTCGACCGACGAATGCGAGATGTCACGCTCGTGCCACAGGGCCACGTTCTCCATCGCGGGTACGACGGCCATGCGGACCAGACGGGCCAGACCGGTCAGGTTTTCAGTCAGAACCGGGTTGCGCTTATGCGGCATCGCCGAAGAACCCTTTTGTCCTTTCGAGAAGAACTCTTCGGCTTCAAGAACCTCGGTCCGCTGCATGTGACGGATTTCGATGGCGATGTTCTCGATACTGCTGGCGATGACGCCCAGAGTTGCAAAGAAGGCCGCGTGGCGATCACGCGGGATGACCTGAGTGCTGATCGGCTCGGGCACCAGACCCAACTGGTCGCACACATGCTCTTCGACGCGCGGGTCGATATTGGCGAAGGTGCCAACCGCGCCGCTGATCGCGCCGGTGGCGATTTCGGCGCGCGCGTCACGCATACGAGACAGGTTGCGGTCCATCTCGGCATAGAAACGGGCAAAGGTTAGGCCCATCGTCGTCGGCTCAGCGTGGATGCCGTGGCTGCGGCCGATGCGAACCGTGTCTTTGTGTTCGATGGCGCGGCGTTTCAGGGCTGCCAGTAGGCCTTCGAGGTCTGCGATCAGTATATCGGCGGCGCGGGTCAGCTGAACGTTGAAGCAGGTATCCAGAACGTCTGAGCTGGTCATGCCCTGATGCACAAAGCGGGCTTCTTCGCTGCCCACATGCTCGGCCAAGTGAGTCAGGAAGGCGATGACGTCGTGCTTGGTGACGGCTTCGATTTCATCAATGCGGGCCACGTCGAATTCCACGTCCTTGGCTTTCCACACCGCGTCGGCGTTTTCACGCGGGATTACGCCCAGATCAGCCATGGCTTCGCAGGCATGCGCCTCGATCTCGTACCAGATGCGGAACTTGGTTTCGGGCGACCAGATGGCAACCATCTCGGGGCGGGAATAACGAGGAATCATTGGCAGCAGGACCTTATTGTGATTTGGCAGAGAGCGTTGCGGCGGGGTTTAACGCCGCAGGCGTATGGGAACAAGGCATGAGTGCCCGATTGCGGCGATCTGGCCGGGATAGTGGAAATGACGACTGCACCGACAACATTGTCCGATTTCGAAGGGCGCTGGCGCCTGACGCGCACGATCCACGATGCGCGGGCCGGGCAGGTCGTGCAGGCTAAGGGAGAGGCCCAGCTGCTGCGATCCGAGGACGGGCTGATCTACACTGAAGAGGTGACGCTCGACATCCCCGGTCAGCCTCCGATGAAAGGGACCCGCAAGTATTTTTGGCACGACGGTGGAGATCGCGTGTTGATCCATTTCGACGACGGGCGGTTTTTCCACGCCTTGACTTTGGGTGAGCAAAACGCCTCGGACCACCATGATTGTGCGCCTGACAGTTACGATGCGGTCTATGATTTCCACGACTGGCCCCGTTGGTCAGTGCAATGGACGGTGAATGGGCCGCGAAAATCCTACGAAATGACCACAGACTATGCTGCGGTAGCGTAATCATGTTGCAGTTTGAGCGCTGACAAGGCATTGCTGGTGCAGAAATCTTGGTCCGAATTGGGAGAAGTTAAGATGAATGTAAACGTTCTGGCCAATGCGTTTGGCCCGCGTGAAGGTACGGCGCTGCTTGTAAAGCAGGTTGTACTGGTCGTTCTGGGCATCGTGGCCCTGGCGGTTGCCGCGAAAATCAAAGTGCCGATGTGGCCTGTTCCGATCACCATGGGCACCTTTGCCGTCCTGACCATCGGCACCGCCTATGGCGCACGTCTGGGTCTGATCACCATGCTGGGCTATCTGCTGGTCGGTGCGCTGGGCTTTGACGTATTCGCAGGTTCCTCGGCCGAGAAATTCGGTCTGACCTACATGATGGGCGGCACCGGCGGCTATCTGGTCGGCTACCTGATGGCGACCGTTCTGCTGGGCGCTCTGGCCGCGCGCGGCTGGGACCGCTCGGTTGCCAAACTGGCACTGGCGCTGTTGCTGGCCAACGTTCTGATCTACGTACCGGGCCTGCTGTGGCTGGGTCAGCTCTACGGTTGGGACAAGCCGATCCTGGAATGGGGCCTAACACCGTTCCTGCTGGGCGACGCCATCAAGCTGGGTCTGGCGGCCATGCTGATCCCCGCCGTTTGGAAACTGGTTGGAGACGCGCGCAGCTAAGCGCCTGAGCCTGCTGAAATTCTAACCCGCACCCCGAGATCCGAGGCGCGGGTTTTTTCTTTTCCAGGCAAGGGGGTGCTGGACAAGACCAGCCGCGACGGGCCAATCTGCGATCAGTGAAATAACTAGGCAATTGAGATATGCGTATTCGTTTAAAGACGGCTCTGGCGGCTTGCGCGGCCCTTTGGGTCGGGGCGGCTGTGCCAGCTGTCGCAGATACCCCGGTGACTTATACCGACGCCGGGCGTGCGCTCTTCAGCTTTGCGGTGCCGGATTTCTGGGTGCTGCGCACAGGCGGACCACGCGACATTGAAGACACGGAGCTGGGCGACCCCCGCGCTGTGGCGCGTGTGATGGGGTTCAAGCCGGTCACGGATGACTCGGTCTGGATGGGCTTTGTCTCGCCGGCCGGAGTTAACAGCATTCAGGACGGGTTGCGGTATCTGGACGATATCGACAAGTTTCTGGTGAATGATCCCACGGTTACCAGCACCAGCAACATTCGGATTGCAGGACTGCCTGCCAAGGTGATCCGGGGCACCGGCACGCGAGACGGAGGCGTGAGTTTCACTGCCACCATTATTGATCTGCCCCGTGGGCGCGTTGCGATTGCCGTGACAATCCTGCGGAATGGGGCCGATCCTGCCTATGTGGATGATCTGAACGCCGTGTTCGAGTCTTTCCGGTCTTTGCAATAGGGGGCTCAAATGGCACGTAAACTGATGAAGCGATCCGTTCTTGTGTTGGGTCTGGGGATTTCAAGCCTGACTCTGGCGGCCTGTGATGGCGTCAGCGTGGGGGTAGGGGTCGGATATGGTTATGATCCCTTCTACGACTCGATGCTGTGGAACGATTACTATCACGACGTGGATGTGGATATCGATATCGACCGTCCGGACAGGCCGGACCGACCGCCGGTCAATAGACCTCCGGCACGTCCGACGCCGCCGATCGCAAAGCCTCCGGCGCGGCCGCGTCCTCCGGTTGCGCGGCCGCCAGCAGCACGGCCTCCGATCCATCGGCCCGCGCCTCGTCGGGGCTGAGAATCGTCAGGCTCAGGGTAGGAGTTCGGTCGTGATATGTGCCGAACCCTCCAACGTGCGATGCACCGGGCATTTGTCGGCGATTTCCAGAAGACGGTCGCGCTGGGCCTGATCCAGAGGCCCCTCAAGCCGAATCTTGCGGCGGAACAGGTCGACCTTGGCGTCCCCGTTCAGCCCGGCATCCTGCGCGTGGACTTTGTTGTGGCAGACATCAACCGACACGCTGGTCAGCGGCCACTTCTTGCGGCGCGCATACATGCGGATCGTCATCGACGTACAAGCCCCAAGCCCAGACGAGACAAAGCCGTAGGGCGACATACCCCGATCCGTGCCGCCATATGAGGCGGGCTCATCCGCGACGACATGATGGCGCGGCCCGGCCTGGATATCCTGCAGGAAGCCATGGGGATCGGCCTCGGTCACCCGGACAACACCTTCGGGTGCGCCGGGAGGCGGCGCTGGCGGGCGGAGGTCGATATAGCGCGAAACCCATGCTGAAATGACGTCAGCGGCATATTCGGCGTCTTTGGCCCGCGTGATCAGGTGATCGGCATCGTCGAGTGTCACGAAGCTCTTGGGGTGTTTGGCGGCCAAAAAGAGCGTGCTGGCATTGTCGATGCTCACCGTTTCATCCCGCGGCGCGTGCAAGATCAAAAGTGCGGCCTTGAGGTCGGCAACCGAGGGGGTCAGCGCAGCCTCCGAAATATCATCGACAAAGGCCTTGCCGATGCGGAAGGGGCGACCGCCCAGAGAAACCTCGGCGCTGCCTTCTTGTTCGATCTCGGGCAGAGCCTGTTCGAAATGGTGCGAGACGTGTCCCGGATCGGCTGGTGCCCCAAGCGTTACCACCGCCTTGACCGAAGGAATGCCCGCCCGCGCGCGCAGAACAGCAGCGCCCCCCAGCGAGTGCCCGATCAGCAGCGATGGGGCCATGTCTCGGCCCGCAAGGTAGCGCGCGGCCGCGATTAGGTCTTCGACATTCGAGGTGAAGGTCGTATTTGCGAACTCACCCTCGGAATGGCCCAGCCCTGTGAAATCAAAACGCAAAACGGCAATGCCCATTGCCGCCAAACGGGCCGAGATCCGACGCGCGGCAGGAATGTCCTTTGAGCAGGTGAAGCAATGCGCAAACAGAGCGGTCGCCAGGACGGGTCCTTCCGGCAGGTCGAGTCGCGCGGCCAGACGGCCGCCGTCGTGACCGGCAAAAGTGATGCGTTCGGTGGGCATGGCAGTTCCTTGGATTTCGGTATGGGATCAATAGTGTGCAGTTGTGCCGGATGTCTCAACCCCATTGTAGGAAGCGTCACGGGAAGGTGAGCAAAAACCAGTGAATATTTCGATATTCACGAAATGTGATGATACACACATCAAATATTCGTTTTCATAATTGATCTCTTCCCCCCATCTTGCAGCTGTCACACCAAGCAAGACAAGGAGACCGAGATGACACATACGTTATGCACCCCTCGCCAGCCTAACCTCCGCGCTGATCTGCTGATCCTTATAATGCTAAGCGGGGTATTGGGCTTTTCACTGGGTCAAAATTGGGAAAGGGCGACCCCGACCAGTGTCGAAGCCGCCCTTCCATCCGAGGATTGGCACGGGAATGTCCGGCGCTCAACCTGGCCGGACTGAGTGCTTATTCCTGACCCATCAATTGGGCATCAAACGGGTATTTGGTCAGGTTCTCATAGCCGTCTTCGGTGATCAGAACCTGATCCTCCAGCTTGATCGAAAAGTCCCCACCGACCTCACCAACGGCGGCCTCGACGCACAGGACCATGCCGGGTTCGAGCGCGTAGTCATAGGCGCCCTCGACCGCTTTGTCGGGATAGGCAACCAAAGGCCATTCATCGCACAGCCCGACGCCATGCATCAGGCAGCCGTATTTCTGGGCCTGGAACTTGTCATCCAGCTTGTGCGCATTGGCAGTAAGCTCAGGGATCATGACGCCGGGTTTGAGCATTTCCATGTTGGTCATGATATGCTCATGCGCGTGCTGCATGGCATAGACCATGTCCGGGCGCGGCTTCTGGTCACCGATCCACCATGTGCGTGAGATATCGATGCAGATCCCGTATGAACCGACCAGATCGGTATCAAAGGCGATGATCTCGTTTTGTTGCGTGATGCGTGGGCCGCACTCCTGGAACCACGGGTTAGTGCGCTGGCCCGAGGCCAGCAGGCGGGTTTCAATCCACTCGCCACCGCGACGGATGTTCTCGGCGTGTAAAACCGCCCAGATGTCATCTTCCGAGGTCTTGCCGTTCCCCACATTGGCGCGGGCGAATTTCTCCATCTCGGCCACGGCTGTTTCGCAGGCGTGGCTGGCGCAGCGCATGGCCAAAATCTCATCCGGGCCTTTGATGGCGCGGGTCTTCTCGGTCAGCTCTTCGCCTTCCATTACCTCGAAACCCTGCGCCTCAAGTGCGCGCAGACCGTGCAGCATGATCTTGTCTACGGCCAGACGCTTGTTGCCGCCGCTATGTTCCTCGATCAGGATCCGCACCTCGTTCGAGAACACATCCGCCGCGACATCCACTTTGTCGCCTCGGTCGAAATAGAACAGATCCGCGCCCGAGCGCTGTTCGCGCACCAGTGGGTTGAATTCGGACAGGAAGGGCGAGTTTTTATAGTCCCAGATCACCATATACCCGTCCGCGCACAGCAGAACGGCGCGGAACGGGTTGTGGGTGTTCCACAGCTGCATGTTCGTGCTGTCGGTTGCATAGCGGATGTTGAGCGGGTCAAAAATCAGCAGACCGCCATATCCACGATCCACGATGGCTTGGGTCAGACGCTTCCAGCGATGCTCGCGCATACGCTCGAGGTTGGGCAGGGTCAGCCCGGCCGCGGCCCATTCCTCAAAGGCAAGCTGGGTGGGCCCGATTTCGATTCGGTCATTGTCATTCGGCGTGCCGTCGCCGAGCGTTGCGCCTCGGGTCGGGTCAATTTTACGCGTGTCGCGGTAGTGCTGGTTCATGACTGGCCTCTGCTGGTTCACCCGAGAGGTATCAAACTTCAGTCTGTGGTGTCCCAGAAGAATACGACGGATTCTTGGTCGCTTTTTTACCGACAGTCGGTCAGGCAGATGGTAAGTGGATGGCATGGTTGCCATTTTACAGTCTAGTATCCCGTACGACCCTAGCCAAACCCGTGCCTTGCCAGGCATTCAGCCCACCGATATGGCGGAATGGTTGCATCAGGACGATGCCTTCGCCGCGCAGATGGCGCACCGTGCAGCCCTGTTGAAAAACCAGCGGGACGATGTTCTGGCCCTGTGCCCCGAGGCGGAGCCAGCCGCGCAGGAGTTGTTACAGCTTGTTCTGCGTCAAACCTACCCAAAGGCGACGGACTGCGCGTTGCGCTTGGATGGCGTTCGTGTGCCGATTGATTTTGCAAACCCGTTGGATACGCTGTGCAATCTGGTGCAAGAGGATTTCTGCATCCTTCAGAAGCAGGGGAATGAGCATGTTCTGACCGGTGCGATCCTGTGCTTTCCGGCCAGTTGGCTCTTGCGTGAAAAGTTCATGCGGCCGTTGGTTGGAATTCATGTGCCCGTGGACAGCTATGATGACAATATCGCCCGTCGTGTACAGCGCCTATTTGACGGGATACAACCGGGGCGACCGCTCTGGCGGTTCAATGCCCTATGGTACGACGACCCCGAGCTGCACCAGCCCCGTAGTGCCAGCGATCGGCGTGAAATCCGCGGTCGTGGTCGCGCCCCATATTTGCGTAGCGAACGTCAGACCCTTCTGCGCCTGCCGGAAACGCGGGCAGTGGTGTTTTCGATCCATACCTATGTTTTGGCAGCAAACCAGATGCCAGAAATGGAAAACCCCGCCTGATGGCGGGGCCTCCAAGGAGGGTCTTCGGTAATAAGGTTACATGCCAAGCACGGTGGCGACATCGGCAAATGCATTGCTGGTGTTCAGCGCAACGATGGCAAAGGTAAAGACCAGAACCTGAGTGTTCAGGCGGAAATCCTCGCCCCGGATCAGGTTGACTGCGGCCATCGACACAGCAATCGGAGCCGACATGCTGGCGACGACACCAGTCAGGCACCAGCTACTCAGCCGTAGGGCGTCGCTGGGGCGGTCGGACGTGTCCTCTTGCGGATCAGGTGTCGCTTGCGCCACCGGGTCATCTTCGGTTCGAAAGGCGATGCTCAGCAATTGCTCATCGGTCAGTTGGATGGGGCGGGGGGCAGGTTTGGCAATCTCGGGCTCTTCGGGTTCCGGATAGTTCAACCCTGCAAACTGTCCGCTGACCGACTGAAAGATCTGTTTGCGATTTCTGGGTTTGGTCGGCGCGAGCGTGTCAAAGGCGCTCATGAACTGCTCGACTGTCAGAACCGTATGAGGCGACAGCCACTCCACCCGCTGGGATGAGCAGATGTCGACCATGCGATACAGGATAACCACCAGCATCAACTCCGAGATTTCGGAATCATCCAGCAAGGGGGACACTGGGGAGATGTTGATAACCAAACGGTTGCGAGGACGCGATGCAGACGGCCTGACCAGGGTCTTCAGGCCGGCAGCACGGTCCAGACGCTCATGCCGGTCGTCGGGCTGCAGCTCCTCGGTCTCGAGCGTCAAACGAACGAGATACTGGCTGCAGACGATGCTGGCCTCAGTGTTGCTCAGCAGGGCCTTGCGCTCAACGAGGTGGCCGTAATCTTCCAGAGTTGCGGCGACAATAGTTCCGAAACGCTCGACCGCGCCGTCGGTGTCGCCTGCAAACTGCAAGCCGCCATGATAGCTGTGCTTTTTGGTCACTGCGCATTCCTTTGTCGCAAACCGTCTTGGACATCATTCTAAAGCGCGATGTGGGGCAGAATTTGACGAAATTACAAAAAAATCGAAATTCAGATGGATTGACTACGCTTTGGAAACCAAGCGATTGAGGCTTTTTCCGTGCAACTATGGCGATATTGTGGCTGAACTGTGAGGGGTGCGCGGCGGGATCGCGGCCGGGCTATCCATCGATTCGGGCAGCCATTATCGCGATAGATTGCTGGTAGACCGAGGCTGCGTTCCACTGCTGGATAACCTTGAAATTTGGCTGCCCCGGCTGATAGCCGCGACCGGGTTTCCAGCCCTTCTTGCGCAGAAAATTGGCGGTTGAGGCCAGCGCATCCGTCATGTTGTAGAAGTCCACACGTCGGTCCCCCGTGGCATCGACACCATAGGTCAGCGCGTTGCCGGGCAGAAACTGCGTATGACCCAGTTCGCCATGTTTTGCCCCCTTTGTCGCCATGGTGATACTACCCTGATCGACCAGTTTTAGTGCCCCAATTGCATGGGGAATAAAGAACTCAGATCGGCGACAATCATACGCCAGAGTAGTTATTGCTGACACAACCTGACTGTCGCCCATAAAACCCCCAAAGCCGGTTTCCATACCGTGGATGGCGATCAGAACCCCGGCGGGAACTCCATATTGGCGTTCCAACGCGGCGTAGAATTCCGGGTTTCTGGCCTTCCGTTTGCGTCCCTGCGCAACAATGGTGTCGGCCCCGCGCACACGCATGAATTTATCCAGCGAGTATTTGAAGCTTTTCTGGTTTCGATCCGCGGCAATGGTTCCGGTCGCATATTGCGTCTGTGCAAGGGCTTGCAGGCCCTTCTTCTTCACCCCGGATTTCTTGGCCTGCTTGGCGAAATCGGCTTTCCAGGCCTCGAACCCGGCACTGGTGTTCCCACAGGGGGCCGCGAGACCAAGCGTAGGTGCAGATAGGGCGAGCGTCAGGGTTAGAATGCGCAACATCAGGTCAATTCCCTCATACAATCTGCATCAAGGCTAAACGCCAGTTCCTGCTTCGCAAAGGGTTTAATACAGGTCCAACTCGCCTGCTTGCTTGAGGTCTTCGAACCATTCATCCGGGGTTTTATCGATCTTGGCGTGTTTGACCATCATCGCGTTCATATTCGGCAGGACTGAGGAGTCAGGCCAGTTCTCCGGCTGCCAGAGGTTGGAGCGGATGACGCATTTGGGGCAGTGGGCAAAGGCGGTTTCGACATGGACCAACAGCGCCAGCTTCGGCGCTTTGCCTTTGATGGCCATGGTCCCCAAAAGCGTTTCATCAGCACAGATACGCGCCATACCGCGAAGGCGCAGCGTTTCCATCTTGCCGGGGACGAAGAAGATCACACTGACGCGTGGGTCTTTCAGAACGTTGTGAAAGGTATCGACGCGTTTGTTGCCGGGTCGGTCAGGGATAGCGAGCATTTTATCCGAGATCACATGCACGAAGCCTTCGGGATCGCCACGCGGCGAGATATCAAGATACCCGTCCGGGTTGGCTGATGCTATCAGGCAGAATGTGGACCTGTCGATGAAGTCCCGGCACATCTGATCCAGAGCCGACAGTTCCTTTGCGATGATCTGAGGCAATGGCGCGCCGGTGATGCGTTCCAGCTGTTCCGCCGAGGTCACATATTCGGTGAATTGCGCGAACGGGTCATCGGGTGACATGCGCTCTCTCCCAACCTGTTTTGACTGTCAGTTTGAAAGATCACGCCAAACGAAACAAGGGCGCCCGAATGGACGCCCTTGGAATGGTAGGTCTGCAACCGGCTTAGCAGCTGTAGTACATGCCGTATTCTACCGGGTGCGGTGTGTGCTCGTAGGTTTCGACCTCTTCCATCTTCAGTGCGATGTAGCCGTCGATCTGGTCTTTGGTGAACACGTCGCCCTGCAGCAGGAAGTCGTGATCGGATGCCAGAGCTTCCAGAGCCTCACGCAGCGAGCCGCAAACGGTCGGGATGTCGGCCAGTTCTTCAGCAGGCAGATCGTACAGGTTCTTGTCCATGGCTTCGCCCGGATCGATCTTGTTCTTGATGCCGTCCAGACCAGCCATAAGCAGTGCAGCAAACGCCAGGTAGGGGTTCGCAGCTGGGTCAGGGAAGCGAGCCTCGACGCGCTTGGCTTTCGGGCTTTCGGTCCACGGAATACGGACACAACCCGAACGGTTACGAGCCGAGTAGGCGCGCAGAACAGGTGCTTCGAAGCCCGGGATCAGACGCTTGTAGCTGTTGGTCGAAGGGTTGGTGAAGGCGTTCAGGGTTTTCGCGTGCTTCAAAACACCGCCAATGAAGTACAGTGCTTCGTCTGACAGGTCGGCGTATTTGTCGCCAGCGAACAGAGGCTTGCCGTCTTTCCAGATCGACATGTTCACGTGCATGCCGGTGCCGTTGTCACCAGCGATTGGCTTCGGCATGAAGGTGGCCGATTTGCCGTAGGCGTGTGCAACGTTGTGGATGACGTATTTGTACTTCTGCAGCTCGTCGGCTTGCTTAGTCAGGCTGTCAAAGATCAGGCCCAGCTCGTGCTGACAGGACGCAACCTCGTGGTGGTGCTTGTCCACTTTCATGCCCAGACGCTTCATGGTCGACAGCATTTCCGAGCGCAGGTCTTGCGCTTCGTCAACGGGGTTCACAGGGAAGTAACCGCCCTTGACGCCCGGACGATGGCCCATGTTGCCCATCTCGTACTCGGTGTCGGTGTTCCACGACGCGTCGGTTGCATCAACTTCGTAGGATACCTTGTTGATACTGTTCGAGAAACGGACGTCGTCGAACAGGAAGAATTCGGCTTCTGGGCCCATGTATGCTACATCACCGATGCCCGAGGATTTCAGGTAAGCTTCAGCTTTCTGAGCGGTGCCGCGCGGGTCACGCTCATAGGCTTCGCCGGTGTCGGGCTCAACAATCGAGCAGTGCAAGCAGATGGTCTTTTCCGCATAGAACGGGTCGACATAGGCGCTTTCGGTGTCGGGCATCAGTTTCATGTCCGACGCTTCGATCGACTTCCAGCCCGCAATGGACGAACCGTCGAACATGAAGCCTTCTTCCAGGAAGTCTTCATCTACCTGGTCGGCCATGATGGTCACGTGCTGAAGCTTGCCGCGCGGGTCGGTGAACCGGATGTCGACGTACTCTGCGCCTTCTTCCTTGATCAGCTGAAGAACTGCGTCCTTGCTCATTCTCTTGATTCCTCTGAGTTGAAGATGGGTGTGTTAAAGGGCTTCCGAACCGGTCTCGCCGGTACGGATGCGAATGGCTTGCTCGACAGGCGAGACAAAGATCTTGCCGTCACCGATCTTGTCGGTTTTTGCGGCCGAGACGATGGCTTCGATCGCGGCGTCAACCTGATCGTCGTCCAATACGACCTCAACTTTTACTTTGGGCAGAAAGTCGACGACATATTCCGCGCCGCGATACAGCTCGGTGTGACCCTTCTGGCGGCCAAAGCCTTTGACTTCGATCACGCTGAGACCCTGGACACCAACGTCCTGCAGTGCCTCTTTCACTTCGTCCAGTTTGAACGGCTTGATGATCGCTTCGATCTTTTTCATTCCGGCTCACCTTGCATGGTTGTCTGAGGTGCAGTGATCACGTCTAAAGGGATGCAGCAATCCGATTGCGCGCTTCGGCGTGATCTGGTGCATTGAAAAAAGGCGCATGGTCAAATTTTGATCGGTTTGCACAAAAAGTAATCGAAATTGAATCGCGTGAGGATTTGAGATGGTTGATTTGCTGACGGCTGCGCAGATGGGTGCGCTGGAACGGGCGGCCATCGACTCGGGCGAGGTGACCGGGCTGGAGCTGATGGAGCGCGCGGGTCAGGGCGTTGTGGACGCGATCTTCAAGGAATGGCCAGAGCTGAGGGATCGAGGGGCCAGCCCCTCGAGCTCCCCGGGATATTTTAGGCCAGATGAAGGGGATCCCTTGCGAGCCATGGTGCTGTGCGGGCCTGGGAACAATGGGGGCGACGGGTTTGTGGTCGCGCGGCTGCTTCGACAACGGGGGTGGGCGGTTGAGGTGGTCTTGTTTGGCGACCCGTCAAAACTGCCTGAGGACGCGCGGACGAACTATGAGCGGTGGGGTGGACCAACACGCGCGGCGGCGGATTTGGGGGGCGAGGATTTGCACCACCCGGATGTGTCGATTGATGCGCTGTTTGGGACAGGGTTGGCGCGGCCAATCGACGATGCTGCGCTTTGGGAACGCCTTTGGTCGCATGATGATGCAGCAGATGCCTGGGCTTTGCGGCGACAGGGGCGCGGTACAGAAATCGTGCCGCCGCGGACGGTTGCGATTGATCTGCCCTCGGGGCTTTGTTCAGACTCAGGAATGGTTTTGGGGGGTGCGTTTCCGGCACATGGCCGGCGCTGTGCCCGCTCGGCCCTGACGGTCACGTTTCATTCGCGCAAACTTGGGCATGTGCTGGAGGATGGGGCGTCCTATTGCGGGAAGCTGGTCGTCAAGGATATCGGGCTTAAGGGTGAGCCGAGCGCGCCCGAGGTGGTGACGGCGGTTCAGCAGCCGTCTGGCGAGGAGTTAGGGAAGGGAGCGCCAGGCCACAAATACGCGCATGGGCATGCTTTGATTCTGACGGGTGGGTTTGGAAAAACCGGAGCCGCGCGACTTTCGGGACGGGGGGCGTTACGGATTGGGGCAGGTTTGGTGACACTGGGTGTGCCGCCCTCAGCGCAGGTGGAGGTGGCCTCTCAGATCACGGCCCTGATGGTGAAGCGGGTCGAAGGGGGCGATGACCTGCGCGACATTCTGACGGATCATCGACTTAACGCTGTGTGTCTTGGTCCTGGAATGGGTGTTGAGCGGGCGGCGGATCTGGTACCTGTTGCCCTCGCGGCGAAGCGCGCGACGGTGTTGGACGCGGACGCGCTAACGGCATTTTCCGAAGACCCTTCGGCCTTGTTCGCTCAGCTACATGTGGCGTGTGTTCTGACGCCTCACGGCGGCGAGTTTGCGCGGCTGTTTCCTGATATTGCCGAGAAGCTCTCCGCCCCACCGACCCGTGGTCCTGCCTTTTCTAAGGTGGATGCAACGCGTGAGGCTGCAAAGCGTGCGGGCTGTGTGGTGCTGTTCAAAGGGCCAGATACAGTGATCGCCGCCCCGGACGGGCGGTGTTCGGTTCATTCGGCGCAGTATGAGCGCGCGGCCCCTTGGCTGGCGACGGCCGGGTCCGGGGATGTGTTAGCCGGTTTCATCACCGGATTATTGGCTCGGGGGTTCGACGCGATGGGCGCGGCGGAGACGGCGGCGTGGCTTCACGTGGAATGCGCGCGCCAGTTCGGTCCCGGATTAATCGCTGAAGATCTGCCTGAGGCCTTGCCTGATGTTTTTAAGTGTATGAATATGTAAGTGCGTCTTGCGCGACCGGGATGCGAAAATCACATCTGATCGCGCGTTCGTTACAGGAATTTCCCTGTGCGCATAGCGGCTATTTGCTGCGCTCATGAGAAGCTGTCAGATTTTTCTTGGGGGCAGCCCGTTGTTTTTGCGGGAAGGCAGTTAGATGATTGAATTAAAACAACTTATCTTGATTGCGCCAAGGTATTCTGTTGCGGATTCGTCACCTTCTTTCAGCGTAGGGCGCGCCCCATTGGAACGGCTCGGTGTGGTGAGCATGTGAGCAAGACCTAATAATAAACCCTTTCAAGGTGAGTGACATGACCCTTAACCTGAAAACCTCGTCTGTTGCCGCGATTTTGGCGGCGACCACGGCCATTCCGGCGGCGGCTGAGCTGAAATACGAAAACAATAGCGGCGGATATGTAGAGCTCTACGGACAGTTCAACCCCGCGCTGATCTCAGTTGACGACGGACAAGACACCGAGACACGTTTGCTGGACAACGACCTGTCCAACAGCCGTGTCGGCTTGCGCCTTATGCAGCCTTACGGTGACAACGAGTTTACGTTTCGGCTCGAAACCGGACTAGGACTGCCAAACTCGAGCGAATGGAACCAGCTGGGTACGGATTTCAGCGGTTGGACGCGGGAAGATATCCGTCACGTGGATTTCGCGCTGAAGGGCGGCTACGGCAAGTTCTCGGCGGGGCAGGGCAGCATGGCTTCGGACGGGGCGGCTGAGACGGACTTGTCTTATGTTGGAACGGCGCTCTATTCGTTCACCAACGATGAAAACTCGGGCTTCTTCTATCGCGGAACCGATGGGGTACTCAGCGACATTACGGTCGGTGACTCCAGCAGCAACTTTGACGGTGGCCGCCGGACGCGCGTACGCTACGATACGCCTGACTTCAACGGGTTCAGTGCAGCTATCGCCTATGGTGAAAACGCGCTCTCCAGCAGCGACGATGACACGTATTACGACTTTGCGATCGCGTACAACAACACCTTTGCCGGTGGCGTCGAGTTTGCTGCCAGCGTGGCCTATGCCGTGCGAGATTTCGACAATGTATCGGGTGAGCGCAAGGATACCATAGGGTCTGCCTCGGTTCTGCTGCCCAGCGGGTTCAGCTTTACCGCTGCTGCAGGGTCGCGGGACGACACCGCAAGTGGCGCATCGGACCCAAGCTTCTGGTATGCAAAAATTGCCTACGAGGGCGACTGGGTGGCCTGGGGTAAAACCGGTGTGGGCATCGACTACTACGATGGCTCAGACTTCAACAACGATGGTTCGGACACCAAAGCGTGGGGTATCGCTGTCGTGCAGCGGATCGACTCGATCAACACGGATGCCTACCTGAAATATCGCAACCACGATTTCGAAGATGGGACGTCGTTCGACAAGAACGAAGCTTGGGTCTTGGGCGCGCGCTGGCAGTTCTGATCAGCGATAGATGTTTCAAAAAACGCTCCGGTTCCAGCTGGGGCGTTTTTTTGCTGTTGAATAGGGTAAAACCGGGGTGATCCGGGCATTGCCCCCTTGCACGTGGACGGCTGGGCAAATAGAAGGCGTCAAATTTGCCCGGCGCGCCGTTTTGCGCGCCCCGAATCCTATGGGGACTACCATAATGCAGGTTACCGAGACGCTGAACGAAGGTCTGAAACGCGGCTACAACATCGTTGTGACCGCAGCCGAGCTGGACGACAAGGTCAACGAGAAACTGACCGAAGCGCAGCCCGAGGTCGAAATGAAGGGTTTCCGCAAAGGCAAAGTGCCGATGGCGCTGCTGAAAAAGCAGTTTGGCCAGCGTCTGCTGGGCGAAGCCATGCAGGAAACCATCGACGGTGCAATGAACAAGCACTTTGAAGACAGCGGCGACCGCCCTGCGCTGCAGCCCGAGGTCAAGATGACCAACGAGGACTGGAAAGAAGGCGACGATGTCGAGGTCGCGATGTCCTACGAGGCGCTGCCGGAAATCCCGGAAGTTGACCTGAAATCGGTTGAGCTGGAAAAGCTGGTTGTCAAAGCAGACGACGCAGCCGTCGAAGAAGCGCTGAACAACCTGGCCGAAACCGCGCAGGACTTCAAAGCGCGTCGTAAGGGTTCGAAAGCCAAAGACGGCGACCAGATCGTGTTCGACTTTGTTGGCAAGGTTGACGGTGAAGAATTCGAAGGTGGCTCGGCCGAGGACTACCCGCTGGTTCTGGGCTCCAACAGCTTCATCCCAGGTTTCGAAGAGCAACTGGTTGGCGTGAAAGCTGAAGAAGAAAAAGACGTCAACGTGACCTTCCCCGAGGAATACGGCGCCGAGCATCTGGCCGGTAAAGACGCTGTCTTCACCTGTACCATCAAAGAAGTGAAAGAGCCGGTTGCAGCCGAGATCAACGACGAGCTGGCAACCAAATTCGGTGCCGAGGATCTGGAAGCTTTGAAGGGCCAGATCTCCGAGCGTCTGGAAGCCGAATATGCCGGTGCCGCACGCGCTGTCATGAAGCGTGGTCTGCTCGACGCGCTGGACACCAAAGTGTCGTTCGACCTGCCTCCGTCGCTGGTTGAAGCCGAAGCCAAGCAAATCGCACACCAGCTGTTCCACGAGGAAAACCCGGATGTGGAAGGTCACGACCACGGCGAGATCGAGCCTTCGGATGAGCACAACAAACTGGCCGAACGCCGCGTGCGTCTGGGCCTGCTGCTGGCAGAGCTGGGTCAGAAGGCCGAGGTAGAAGTTACCGATGCTGAGATGACTCAGGCGATCATGAACCAGGCGCGTCAGTACCCGGGGCAAGAGCGTCAGTTCTTTGAGTTCGTTCAGCAGAACGCACAGATGCAGCAGCAGCTGCGCGCGCCTATCTTCGAAGACAAGGTCGTCGACTACGTGTTCGAACTGGCTCAGGTATCTGACAAAGAAGTCAGCAAGGACGACCTGCAAAAAGCCGTTGAGGCATTGGAAGAGGAATAATCCTTTTCCCCCCTTTCGGGGCACCAAAAAAGAAGCGGAGCCGCCTGATCAGGGCGACTCCGCTAGGGTGGCTTTGTACTATGAGGTGAGGGGGTCAGGCCTCATGAGCAAAAGCACGGGGGGTATGTAGCAGAGCAGTCTTCTGCTCTGGCGTGAAGGTGTTGGAGAGCGTCTCGATGAGCCTCAGAACATCTTGCCGTTCGGCCTCATTCCGCGCTGCGTTCATCTGCTCCACAAAGTACTTCTCAAGCTCTGTGAGCGGCTTGTGGTCGCGATTTGCAGGGTTCTGTTCAACCTGCTTCTTGCTGTTGAACAGCTCGAGCGCCTTGTCTTCCTCCAGGAAGACATCGGTTTTGATGCCTGCAAAGTCCCGAATGGCGTCGATACGTTCATCGGTGCAATCCAGAAGGGCGGCAAGGGCCGAGACTTTGCCCATCGGCACGGTTTTACCCACATAGTCATAGGGCGCACAGTTCGACCGTTTCAGCACCCGATCCATGATCGGGTCAATTACGGTGATGATGTCCTGAATACCGGCGTTCTTCGCATATTCCAGCGAACCGATCATCAGCTCACAGGTTGCGTAAGAGACCGAGTTCTTGTCTTTGCCGCGGTTCAGCCTTTGGGTGTCGACGCAGAAGCGGGTAGATTCCCACATGGTCGCGCTACGGATCGGAGGTTCGCCGTCAAGGATGGCCGAGAATACGTCCGACAACATATGCGGTCCGGTGGTCTGCAGGGCACGCACGGCTGCGACGACATTCCCCCCGTCGTCGAGTCCGATTACGTATGCAGGATCCAGATGATCGAATTCATCGATTTCTTTGCCGTCTTCGATTTTGACGTCCCAGCCCAAGCGCTCGCCGAATACGCGCGCGCGCAGTTCAAACATTTCGTCAAGAACGTCGCTGAATTGGTGTCTGTTCAGCCCATCTACTACGATGATCATGGTTTCCCCCTTCGAGTGGTTGTTCGGTAAACCGATCGTTACTCGTTTGAAGGGAGATTTCTATTGGGGGTTTCCCGTATTTTGGCCGAATTGTGTGATTTTTGTGTTTATCCCGGGGTGATAAGCCCGATCGCGATCGCCCGCCCAACGGCCTGAGGCGTCGTCAAAGCGCTGAGTTTTTCGCGGCTGGAGCGCAGATGAACCTCAACCGTGCGGTGCGAGATCGACAGAATGTCGCCGATATCCTGCTGAGATTTCCCTGCCGCGACCCATTGCAGGATCTCGGCCTCGCGGGTCGAGAGGTTCGGGTGATAAAGCGCACCTGTCAGCTCATCCGAGGTCACCACGTTGTCATGGATATGCACGGCCATGGACTGCAGATCGCTGATCACATGGGTATACAGCTTACGCCATTCTTCCTTGGAGCAATCCCGCGTCGCGCTCAGGAACCCGATATCCCCGTATGGGCCGCGAACCGGTATCGTAACGCCTTGATTGGACAAGCCAAAATCATGTGCATCGCGGAATACGCGTTGGAAGTCGGGGCTGCGTTCCAGGCGGCTCCAATCAACGGGGGCGATGCTGCGTTTTGCCATGTGAAGTGTCGGGTCAATCATGACCAGACCCTGTTTCTGGTAATGCTCGTTCCAGGCATCATCATAGGTCACAAAGCCAGCAACTTTGCCCGCAGCGGGGTTCATCCCAGCGTAGGCGGCGTGATCCATATCGTGTTTTTCGCACACTTGCTTCAGAAACTCGGTGTACCGAGTTTCCGAGTCCGGCAGAGTGCTCAGATCAACGATCTCCATCTTTCGCCTACGACCTGCGGCTTATCTTGAAGTCCAGTGGTGTGGCCGGACTTGCAATTTACCTAGAGTGGAACCCAACTTACCTCACGGCAATCAGGACATCACATAATTCAAAACATGACAAGTCAATGCAGGAAATGTCTAAGCTTTTGGCGTGTTGTTTCAGGCTATAGAGCATTTTTGTCACTATTTTGCCCAAACTGCTAACAGCGCACAGGGCCTAGGGTGCGGGTCGTAGCCCTGTTTCGACAAGCATGCCGCGCGCCTTTGCTTCGGGGTAAAACCCTTTGGCGTAAAGGAAAATCGCGCGTTGTTGATCTCCGTCCGCCAGCAGCCAGGCGCCGCGCAGGTATTTTCCGGCGAACTCCAGATTGGTGTCTGCGTCCAGTAAGCCTTGCGCGTTGCCGCTGTATCCCATCGAACGGGCCGTTGCTGGCAGGATCTGCAAAAGCCCGTAATACGGCCGATTTACAGCCCATGGCCGATGCGTGCTTTCGCGGATCGCAAGTTTGTGGACCAGCTCTCGGGGGAGTTCGTAGTGATCGGCCCATTTGTTGATCGACGCCCTCAGTTCGGGCGTTTCGTTGGGGTAAAGCGGCGGATCAAAGGGATCAGGGTCACCGCGTGAAACCTCGGAACCGCTGCATGCGGCGAGGGTAGCCATTGCAAGGAAAGCAATGATGCTGCGACGAGAAAATAGGGCCATCAAACTACTCCGAACTTCAGGCGGCGATCATATGGATCGCGGGTCTTGTCGCAACCTTAGCTTTGAAATTTGGCTGAATTTTGCTGGTTCCGATACGAAAAAGGGCCGCGCGAATGGCGCAGCCCTTAAAAATTTTGCTTCAGCCAGATCAGGCTTTGGCTTCGTCTTCGTCAGCCGGAGCAGCCTCGGGAGCCAGATCTTCGTCATCCGACGCGGCCGAGCCGATGTCGTCGAACAGTTCGGCGATCTCGAATTCAGCAGCGGCTTCTTCTTCAGCAGCCAGTTCCTGAATCGATTTGCCCGATGCCTGCAGTTCGGCTTCTTCTTCCGAACGAGCAACGTTCATCTTGATCTCGACTTCAACCTCGGGGTGCAGGCGAACTGCAACCGCGTGCAGGCCCAGTTCTTTGATCGGAGCGACCAGAACAACCTGTTTCTTGTCAACGGTGAAGCCTGCTTCGGTCGCAGCGTCTGCGGCGTCACGAGGCGTGACCGAACCGTACAGAGCGCCAGCATCCGATGCCGAGCGAATCACGATGAACTGCTGACCGTCCAGCTTTTCAGCCAGCGCTTCAGCTTCTTTCTTGGTTTCCAGGTTGCGCGCTTCCAGCTGTGCTTTCTGGGCTTCGAACGACGCGATGTTGGCGTTCGAAGCGCTCAGGGCTTTGCCTTGCGGCAACAGGAAGTTGCGAGCGTAGCCGGGCTTAACGTCAACGACGTCGCCCATTTGACCCAGTTTCGCAACGCGTTCCAGAAGGATAACTTGCATGTCAGTCTCTCCTTACTTCACAGCGTAGGGCAGCAGGGCGAGGAAGCGGGCGCGCTTGATAGCACGGGCCAGTTCACGCTGCTTTTTCGCCGAAACGGCGGTGATGCGCGAAGGTACGATCTTGCCACGCTCAGAGATGTAGCGCTGCAGCAGACGGGTGTCTTTGTAGTCGATTTTCGGCGCGTTCTCACCCGAGAACGGGCAGACCTTGCGGCGGCGGAAAAATGGTTTTGCGGCCATGGTTTATGTCCTTTCGTCAGGCGTTGATCAGCGGCGCTCGCGGCGGCCTTCGCGCTCATCGCGCTTCTGCATCTGGACCGAGGGGCCCTCGGCATGCTCGTCGACCTTGATGGTCAGAACGCGCATAACGTCGTCATGCAGGCGCATCAGGCGTTCCATTTCCTGAACCGCACCCGAGGGGGCATCGGTTTTCAGGAAGGCGTAGTGGCCTTTGCGGTTCTTGTTGATCTTGTAAGCCATCGTCTTGACGCCCCAGTACTCGCTTTCGACGACGTTGCCGCCGTTGTCAGCCAGAACGGTGCCGAAATGTTCGACAAGGCTTTCTGCCTGCGCGTTGGACAGATCCTGACGCGCGATCATTACATGCTCATACAGTGGCATGTGCACTCCTGTTTATATCAAGGCGCATTTCAAAGGCGGGGCCATCTGGTCCTTCGCGACCCTGCCACGAGAGGCTGCGCGATTCATATCTCCTGCGAAGGATGGCTTCGTATACACGTTTGAGCGGGCGGGGCAAGCCCTGCCACATATGCCTCTGTGAAGTCGCCCAATTTCCACTGCTGCGCCCAATTCCTGACGCTTTTCGCCCCGAAGTTGATAAGCAACCCGGAAATAACCGGATAGCACAGACTTACGACGGTAACCTTAATAAGGGTATGGATGTTATGACCGCGATTCAGACAAATGCGCTCGACAATAAAGCGACGGGTACGAGCTTTGAGCATTCCGTTCCGGTCATGATCACGTTCAAAGCGAACTGGCAAGCACGGCTGGTTCTGGCGCGCGCCGTCGGAGCCTTCCTGATCGTTTCCGCCTTTTCGATGTGGCTGATGCCCGGTTCGATGTTGGGAGCCGAGGTTTGGCCGATCAAAATGGTGGCCTCGATGGTGTTTTTGATCGTTGGCGTAAGCCTGTTGACGATCGAAGTGATGGACAGCCGCCCGGATGCCTATTTTGATCCGATCCGCCGCGAGGTACGCGTGCTGCAGAAGAATGAAAACGGACGCCCTCAGACCGTTCTGCGTCGCAGCTATGACAGCCTGGGTGGTGCAAAGTTCGAGGATGACGAGGTGCAGTTGTTCGATGTTGACGGCAGCCTGCTGATGAAACTGCCACTGCAATCGGCGGATGTCAGCCGAGCACTGAAAGGGCAACTCAGCCAAAGTGTAACAATTTTCGCCTGAGATTTATTCTGTTCAACCAAGCACAGAAATTGTGAATCAAAAAGACTTGTGTGCTGCCCTTGGGCAGCACATTTTTGTTTCCGAGCAAACGCACTATGTTTGCGTATAGTCCACAAACCCGGAGACAGTCATGAAATCCACCCTCCTTGCTGCCGCGCTTGCCCTCACGGCAACCACTGCTTTCGCCAGCGCCGAAAAATACGTTCTGGACTCTAGCCATAGCCAGGTGCTTTTCAGCTACGATCACCTTGGTTTCTCGACCACTTACGGCATGTTCTCGGGCTTTGAAGGCGAGATCATGTTCGATCAGGAAGATCCTGCCGCGTCGAGCGTTTCGGTCTCCATGCCGGTTCTAGAGATGTTCACAGGCTGGAAGCCGCGTGAAGATCACTTCATGACCGAGGATTTCTTTGGCGCCGCCGAAGGGGACCTGATTACGTTCACCTCGACCTCGATCGAAGTGACCGGCGAAAACACCGCAAACATCACCGGTGACCTGACTATGAACGGCGTTACCAAATCGGTCGTTCTGGATGCCAAGTTGAACAAGGCTGACAACCACCCGATGGCAAACAAGCCTTGGGCTGGCTTCGACGCCACGACGACGCTGGTGCGCAGCGAGTTCGACCTGGGTCAGTTCGCGCCCTTCGTGAGCGATGAAGTTCAGGTGCAGATCTCTGTCGAGGCTCAGAAAGCCGAGTAAATCTGTGCTGATCCTTTGGATCACAACCGCCGGGGGCCAAAACCCCCGGCGGTTTCTTTTTTATTCAGAACGTTTCGCCGTCAGGTCAACGGAGACCGTAACGTTGAAGCCCAGAGACTCCTCGGTCGGTTGGGATGTGCCGACATCGAACGCCATGCGGTTCAGTTCTAATGTGCCGGACATGCTTGCCGTGTCGTCCTCGAGTAGCAGGGAGAAGGGCAGTATGACGTCCACCGATTTGTCTCGGATGGTCAGGGGGCCTCGGGCCTCGTAGCCTGTATCTGTCTTGAACAGGTCAGCTTTGAACTGGGCCGTTGGGAATTGCGCGCTGTCGAAGAAATCAGCGCCCATGGCTTGGTCCGTGACTGTCCCGAGGCTGAGCGACGCGATGGCGATGGTCACATCCACCGATCCCGCAGGGCCCGGTTGGGCGGGTTCTTCAAACGCGATTGCCGCCGTCCATTCGTTGAAACTGCCGGTGACGGGGCTGCCCAACTGCGAGATGGTGATCGACAGGGTGCCTTCTTCGACGTTCCAGTCGGATTGCACATCGCCAAGCTCGGCGGCGTCCACGGCGCCTTTTGCGTGATCCTCGAACACTCCGATGGACCAGCCACCGACCAGAACGGCGCCCCAGATGGCCAGGGCTGCAAATGCAGGTACGGGTGAGTGGTGTTGCGTTGGAGGCTCGGGCGCGTCAGTTCGTCCCGGCAGCATCCGCCGCAGGGTGCTGTCCTTGTCCACGACATGATGTTTCAGCGCGCCCGCGATGTGCAGCGCCAGCGACCCGGCAAGAACCCAGATGAACAGCCAATGCAGGTTTGCCGTCAACTCGGACAAATAGAGGGATTTGGGCACGAAGGGCAGGTTTTGGCCGAAGGGCCACCAGATGGGCGCAAAGCCTTCGGTCGCGGCGTGGTGTATCCAGCCGGTCAGGGGCACCAGAACAAGCGATGCGTAGAGCATCCAGTGAACGGTCTCAGCTGCGAAGGCCTCGGGCTTGTTGTCGGCATTAAGCAGGCCGGGTTTGGTTTGGGTCAGCGCCCAAAGGATACGCGCCAGAGCCACGAAGAACACGGTGACCCCTATCGTTTTGTGAAGGGAGAACAGTGTTGCGGCCCGCGCGATATCGGATTCGCTGGTCGGGATGTTCGGGTCGTAGATGGCATGCGCCAAATCATTGGCAAACCAGCCCAAAGGCAGGGCGGTCAGGATCAGCAGGGCGGTCAACCAGTGGAAAGTCTTGGTCACGCTGCCATAGGTGGAAAAGGTATTGGTCGAGGGCATCTCTCGCACGCTCCGGATTCGATTGGCTGTCTTGAACCTAAAGCCAGAAGGATTCGGCACAAGCCTGACCCGCGCACAGATATGGTGCCCGAATGCAGAGCGCAGGCCCTACTTGTGCCGCGTCCTCACACGGTTTACACCCCGCCGCAACCTAACGTCATCCAAGAGGTTGCAATGACACGCGCGTTCGTTTTCCCAGGGCAGGGTGCCCAGACCATCGGCATGGGCAAGGCTCTGGCCGAGGCATACCCGGCAGCTCAGGCCATCTTTGAAGAGGTGGACGACGCGCTTGGCGAAAAGCTGAGCCAGCTGATCTGGGAAGGCGACATTGCCGATCTGACCCTTACGCAGAACGCGCAACCGGCGCTGATGGCGACCTCGATGGCGGCGATGCGCGCGCTTGAGGCCGAAGGCGTTTCGGTCACCGATGCTGCCTTTGTGGCCGGGCATTCATTGGGTGAGTATTCCGCGCTGGCTGCGGCTGGTGCGTTGACGGTGGCTGATACAGCTCGCCTGTTGCGGACCCGTGGGCAAGCCATGCAAAGCGCCGTTCCGGTGGGCGAAGGTGCGATGGCCGCGATCTTGGGGCTGGATCTCGATGCCGTGCGCGCCGTTGCCGAAGAAGCCGCGCAGGGTGAGGTTTGCCAGGCGGCCAACGACAACGACCCGACCCAGGTTGTGGTGTCCGGCGCGAAGGCTGCTGTGGAACGTGCGGCTGAGATTGCCAAGGAAAAGGGCGCAAAGCGCGCAGTTATGTTGCCCGTCAGCGCTCCGTTTCATTGCGCGCTGATGCAGCCCGCGGCGGATGCTATGGCCGAGGCCCTGGCCGCAGTTGAGATCAAGGCGCCAGCTGTTCCTCTGATCGCCAATGTGCGGGCCGAGGCGGTCAAAGACCCGGATTTGATCCGTCAATTGCTGGTCGAGCAGGTCACAGGCTCGGTCCGGTGGCGGGAAAGCGTGCAATACATGGCAGCGCAGGGTGTCACCGAGACATGGGAAATTGGCGCGGGCAAGGCTCTGTCTGGTATGATCCGCAAGATTGACCGGGCAATTGCGGGCAAGGCCGTCGGCACGCCCGAGGATGTTCAGAAGGCCGTACAGGCCGAATCGTAAGCATAGAACGCGCCCTTCGGGGCGCCTCACGAGGGAAATAGAATGTTTGATTTGACAGGTAAGAACGCGCTGATCACTGGTGCTTCGGGTGGTATCGGAGGCGATATCGCACGGGCCCTGCACAGCGCGGGTGCCTCGGTCGGTCTGTCCGGCACGCGGGTCGAGCCGCTGCAGAAACTGGCCGACGAACTGGGCGAACGCGCCCATGTGCTGCCGTGCAACCTGAGCGATTCTGAGGCCGTCGAGGCCCTGCCGAAACAGGCAGCTGAAGCAATGGGCTCGGTCGATATCCTAGTCAACAACGCGGGTATCACACGTGACAACCTGTTCATGCGTATGTCCGACGAGGAATGGCAGAGCGTGATCGACGTCAACATGACCTCGACCATGAAGCTGTGCAAAGGCGTGATCCGCGGCATGATGAAGGCGCGCTGGGGTCGGATCGTGAATGTCTCATCAGTGGTTGCGGCGATCGGCAATCCGGGGCAGGCGAACTACGCGGCCTCCAAGGCGGGGATGATCGGGTTCTCGAAAGCGCTGGCGCATGAGGTCGCAACGCGTGGGATTACGGTGAACGCAGTGGCCCCTGGCTTTATCACGACGGCGATGACGGAAAAGCTGACGGACGAGCAGAAAAAAGGTTTGTTGCTGAAAGTTCCGGCTGGTCGAATGGGTGACCCTGAGGAAATCGCGGCCGCTGTTCTTTACCTGTCCAGCCCCGAGGCCGGATACGTGACCGGAACAACCTTGCATGTGAACGGCGGCATGGCCATGTTGTGACCGCCACCAAGGCGGTGCGAAAGCGTTTGCCTTGCGCGTCGACTATGCTATAGGCGGCGCATCCATGCTGGGGCCGGTCGTTTTGGTCGGCCCTCGACTTTCCCGGACAGCCGGGAGCCAAACCGCCCGGAACGGGCAAAACAAGTCCATCCCGAGCGGGCAAGGGCAGAACCGGGCGGATCGCCCTGAAGAAAGAATGAGGAATAGACATGAGCGACGTCGCAGATCGCGTGAAGAAGATCGTTGTTGAACACCTGGGTGTTGAAGAAGACAAAGTAGCGGAAAACGCTTCGTTCATCGACGACCTGGGCGCAGACAGCCTGGACACCGTTGAACTGGTCATGGCCTTCGAAGAAGAGTTCGGCATCGAGATTCCCGATGACGCAGCCGAGACCATCCAGACCTTTGGCGACGCCGTCAAATTCATCAGCGAAGCGTCCTAAGCGTATCGTACTGATAGAAAAGCGGCGCTTCCGGGCAACGGAGGCGCCGCTTTTTTGTGCCCGCGTTAAATTCAGGGTTGCACGAGGCGATTTCGATTCGCACTGTTTCCACTGAGGCACAATTCAAGGTGGGCAGGACATGATAAGATCCACCCCGATGATAAATACGGCGCGTCTGACACTCTGTGCGATGCGCCCTGAGGATTTTGAACGGTTCGCCGAGATATGGCGCGACCCGTGTGTAACGCGCCATATCGGTGGCAACCCGCGGTCGCGCGGTGAGGCCTGGGACTCGTTTCTGCGTAATGCAGGGCATTGGCAGATGGCCGGGTTCGGGCAATGGGGTGTGCTGCAGCAATCGAATCGCAAGCTGATTGGGCAGGCCGGGTTCTTCTATGGAAACCGTGCGATGGGCGAGGATTTCGACATCTATCCCGAAGCCGGTTGGGTTCTGGCGCCCGAAGCACAGGGCCTTGGTCTGGGATATGAAGCCGCGCAGGCCGCCCATGATTGGTTTGATCGGATCATGCCGGGCCGATTGGTGGCGATGGTGAACGCAGCCAACGCCTCGTCACAGAAGCTTGCGAAAAAGCTGGGCTATGTCGTGATGCGAGAGGCCGAGTATAACGGCACCCCTGTCCATCTTCTGCGTCGCAATGGTCCTCCGGCACGGGCGTAATACCGCCAATACTCCGCAATGCCGCAAACAGTGCAAACAATGCCGATCCTGGTCGCAGCAGGCTCGGATGTGAGCGTGTATGTTACAATGAGACTTTAGGGCGCTTGGGCGGAGGAGAAAGCTCATGAGAATCTACCCCACAATGGAACTTCAGAACGGTCGCTGTGTCACCTTGGACAAAGGGCGCCTTGAGGATGCGATGATCTGGCACGTGAACCCGGTCGAAACCGCGCGGGGTTGGGCCGAGGCCGGGGCCGAGTGGATGCATCTGACAGACTTCGATGCCGTAGAAGGCCGCGACACCAACCATGAACTGGTGGAAGAGATCATTCGGTCGGCCGAGATCCCCGTGCAATTGGCCGGTGGTATGCGTAACCGCGAGCAGGTCGAATACTGGATCGACAAGGGCGCAGGCCGCGTTGTCATCGGGACGCTTGCGGCGCGGGACCCTAACCTGGTAAAAGAGCTTGCGAAGCTCTACCCGGATCAGATCGTTCTTGCGGTCGATGTCTGGCAGGGTTTTGTCATGACCGACGGCTGGCGTAGCCAAAGCGCGTTCACTCCCGAGGCGTTCATTGACGCCTTCGACGGTACGCCTTTCGCAGCCATCGTCGTGACGGATATCGACAGTGACATGGAAGACGTCGAAGCGCAGCTGGGCCTGATCTCCGGTGTGGCACAGCATTCGCGGACGCCAGTCATTGCCAGCGGCGTGGTGCGTACGGCAGACGATATCTCGCGTCTGTCCTACATCCCGAACATTGCAGGCGCGATTGTCGGCAGAGCGTTGTTCCGAAAAACAGTCGATCTGTCCGACGCTCTGGGTGTAGCAGCTGGCGCGCATGAGCCAGTGGCGCAGTTCCAGTAACGGAACCGAAAATGAAACTCTCTCTCGCCCTGCGATGTCAGCAGGGCGAGGGGGATTTGCAGGCGCAGGTTCGCCCAAAATCAAGCTGAAACCGCAAGATGCAGACGGGGAATGGAGCGTGGCCCTTGCCCCCGCACCCCGGGCCGGGGTATGAGCGGTTCGCATAACAGTAAGCAGGCAAGAGGCACTTCATGCGCAGAGTCGTCGTAACCGGTCTGGGGTTGGTCACTCCTTTGGCCAGCGGAGTCGAGGAAACCTGGTCGCGTCTGCTGGACGGAGAGTCCGGCGCAGGGCCAATCACACATTTCGATGCCGAGGCAAGCGGGGTCACTACGACCTATGCCTGCGAGGTGCCGCGTGGGGACGGAACAAACGGAACGTTCAACCCCGATGACTGGATGCCTCCGAAAGAACAACGCAAGATCGAAGACTTTATCCTGTACTCGATCGCCGCAGCGGAGATGGCGTGCAAGGATGCAGGCTGGACCCCTGAGGGTGAGGAAGATCGCCTGCGCACTGGCGTTCTGATCGGCTCTGGCATTGGTGGGCTGGGCTCGATTGCGGATACAGCAAATCTGATCCGTGACAAAGGCCCGCGCCGTGTGTCGCCCTTCTTCATTCCCGGCGCGCTGATCAACCTGGCGTCCGGTCAGGTGTCGATCCGGTTTGGGTTCAAGGGACCGAACCACTCGGTCGTGACAGCATGTTCGACAGGTGCCCATGCGATTGGGGACGCCAGCCGCATCATCCGCGCGGGCGACGCCGATGTCATGGTGGCCGGTGGCGGCGAGGGCTGCATCTGCGAGATCGGCATCGCAGGTTTCAACGCCTGTAAGGCGCTTTCGACCAAATATGCAGACGATCCGAAGAAAGCCAGCCGCCCCTACGACGTTGACCGCGATGGTTTTGTCATGGGTGAAGGCGCAGGCATCGTCATTCTGGAAGAATATGAACACGCCAAGGCGCGTGGCGCGAAGATTTATGCCGAGGTTCTGGGCTACGGCATGTCGGGCGACGCTTATCACATCACCGCACCGTCGGAAGATGGCGACGGGGCCGAGCGTTCGATGAAAGCCGCGCTACGCAGCGCTGGGCTGGAGCCGAAAGATCTGGACTATATCAACGCGCATGGCACCTCGACCATGGCGGATACAATCGAATTGGGTGCTGTTGAGCGTCTGTTGGGTGACCATGCAGCGAATGCCACCATGACTTCGACCAAGTCTGCCACCGGCCACTTGCTGGGGGCTGCGGGCGCGATTGAGGCGATCTTTTCAATCCTTGCGATCCGCGATCAGGTGGCTCCTCCGACTATCAACCTCGACAATCCAGCGGTTGAAACGCCGATTGATCTGGCTCCGAACGAAAAGCGCAAGCGTGAGATCAATGTGGCCCTGTCGAACTCGTTCGGGTTCGGAGGCACCAATGCCAGCGTGATCTTCGGAAAGGCCAGTTAAATGTGGCGGGCCATTGCATCGAACGCGCTGACCATCCTGGTGGTCGGCCTGTTTCTGGTGGGCGGTCTGATCCTTTGGGGTCAGACCCAGTATCAGTCGGAAGGCCCGCTGGAAACCGCGATCTGCCTGCGGGTGGAAAGCGGTTCGAACATGACGCGGGTCAGCCGCGAGCTTGAGGATCAGGGCGCGATCACCAACGCCACGATCTTTCGCATGGCCGCCGACTACACCGACCGGGCGCAGCAGTTGAAAGCAGGCAGCTTTTTGGTGCGTGAAGGCGCGTCGATGGAGCAGATCATCTACGAGATCACCAGCAGTGGCGCGAGCACCTGCGGCTCGGAGATCGAATATCGCATCGGCGTGACCCGCGCCCAGACACGCGTGCGCGAATTAAACCCAGCCACGCTGGAATTCGACGAAATCGCCGAGTTTGACATGGCCGAGGAAGAAACCCCGGCGGCCTATCAGGCGAAGCGCCAAGAGGCAGACACACGCTATCGTGTTTCACTCGCAGAAGGCGTGACCTCATGGCAGGTGGTTGAGGCATTGAAGAGTTTTGAAGCGCTGAGCGGTGAGATTTCCGAAATCCCCGCAGAAGGCTCGCTTGCGCCAGACAGCTACGATGTCGCTGCCGGTCAGGACCGCAACGACATCCTGAAAGCGATGCAGGACAAACAACAGCTTCGGATCAATGCTGCCTGGGAAAACCGCCAAGAGGGTTTGCCGCTGGAAAGCCCTGAGGAAATGCTGATCCTTGCCTCGATCATCGAAAAAGAAACGGGTGTTCCCGGAGAGCGGGGCCAGGTCGCCAGCGTCTTTGTGAACCGTCTGAATCAAGGCATGCGCCTGCAGACCGACCCTACGGTTATCTACGGCGTCACCAAAGGGCAGGGAACGTTGGGACGCGGTTTGCGCCGCAGCGAGCTGAACCGGCCAACGCCCTGGAATACCTATCAAATCGACGGGCTGCCACCGACCCCGATCGCCAACCCCGGTCTGGCGAGCCTCGAAGCAGCTGTCGCGCCCGACAACACGAACTTTGTGTTCTTTGTTGCGGATGGTACCGGAGGCCACGCTTTCGCCGAGACGTTGCAGGAACATAACCGCAATGTCGCGAAATGGCGCGAGATTGAGGCCGAACGAAACTCGGGCAACTAAGCCAAAACGAAAAACAGCGCCGCTTTCGGCGCTGTTTTTTTAGGTCAGGCTGCGGGTTTACGACGGGGGCGCCGGCGCTTGTTTTGCCCGGGTTTCGCGCCTCCGTTCGCCGGTCTCGGCTTGAAACGCCGGTTGTTCTGGCGACGCCCGCCGCGTTCCGCCTCAACAGGTTCTGGCTGTGTGCCGCTGGCAACCTGGATGTCGATCTTCATCAGCCTCTGGATCTGACGCAGCAGATCAACCTCTTCCGCCGAGCAGAACGCAATCGCCTCACCCTCGCGACCGGCGCGAGCCGTACGGCCAATGCGGTGGACATAGTTGTCGGGCACCTCGGGCAGGTCGTAGTTGATCACATAGGCCACACCGGGAATGTCGATCCCACGCGCGGCTACGTCCGTCGCGACCAGCACGTTGATCTCTCCGGCGCGGAAGGCCTTGATAGCGCGGTCACGCTGCCCCTGGCTTTTGTTGCCGTGGATCGAGGCGGCGTTGTAGCCATCGGCGACAAGCCCCTTCATCAGCTTCTCGGCGCCGTGCTTGGTGCGCGAGAAGACAAGGGTCAGGGCGTCGGTGTCCTGCGACAGGATCTCTCGCAATTTGCCAGGTTTCTCGGGTTTGGTGACGAAGTGAACCGATTGCGTGATCTTGTCCGCCGCTTTACCTGGAGGAGAGACCTGCACCCGCTGCGGATTAGTCAGGTAAGCGCGGCTGATCTCTTCCATCTGCTTTGGCATCGTGGCCGAGAACAGCATAGTCTGACGTGGTGTGCCCAGAGCAGGCGCGATTTTGCGCAACGCGTGGATGAAGCCCAGATCCAGCATCTGATCGGCTTCGTCCAGTACAAGGTGGCGAACCGAGCCGAGGTCGACAGCCTTCCGCTCCATCAGGTCGATCAGACGCCCCGGTGTGGCCACCAGAATATCTGTGCCGCGACCCAGAAAGGCGATCTGTTTGTTGATGGACTGACCACCCACAACAGTTGCTACGCGCAGTTTGGTATTTCCGGTCAGAACCCGCAGGCTGTCGGCAATCTGGTTCACAAGTTCGCGCGTGGGCGCAAGGATCAATGCCTTGGCCGTTTTTGGCGCAGGTTTGCCGGGTTGGTTCAGCAGGTGATCAATCAACGGCAGGCCAAAGGCCAGCGTTTTGCCGGTACCGGTCTGCGCCAGCCCCAGAATGTCATGCCCGTTCAGAGCCAGCGGGATCGCTTGGTTCTGGATCGGAGTGGGCTGTGAAAAATTCGCACTCTTCAGTGCATCGTTGAGCGCTGGTGCAAGGCCCAGCATATCGAAGTCGAACAATATTTATCCTTTGCCGCCCGCAGCATTGCATTCGCCAACGGGCAAGTCGTGATGGGCCGCATTCGCGACCGGTAGGGTCAAGCGAGACCTCGGGACAGACAGGCGGTTCCTGCTCTATCTGGTCGTCGCGTTAAGAACCCTGCGTGATGGGGAACTGGAGAAATCTGTGGCGCTGTGGGGCAGATAGTGCCCGCCGAGGCTCACGCGTCAGCGCTGGTCAGAGGCACATGATGCGTGGCGACTGAAATGTCAAGGCTTGTGATTGATGGTTCCTTGGTCGCGCGAAAACCCTGATCCGACTTACCGGATCAGGGCATGGTAGGTTTAGGTGCGAAGATCCCGCGCATGGGCGATGCTATCGCGATTGTCTTCTACGAATTTCAGCATATGACCCATTGAGTATGTGCCGTCATCTTCTGCGCCAAGTTCTTTCCACGGCTTAAAGTCGTGGGTCGAGCAAACCAGGCTTTCCGGGTCAAGGTACAGAAGCCGCAGCAACACCGTCGCGACGATCGTCCCGCCCACCGGCCCAAGTCGACCGCTATGACCTTCAGCCTCTTGCAGACAGTAGTACCACAGCGGTGTTTTGGTGACGCCGTGGTCTGACAGCTCAGGCGGAGCGGCAAGTTCGGACACATGCATCTTGCGCGCCATTTGCTGACCTGAGGCGAGCTCCAACGTGAGGCGGTCGCGAAGCAGGTTGCGCAAGGGAAGTTTGCGGTTCTGATCTTCGGTCATTGTGGCGCCGCCGATATCGGCCGTGCCGCTGATGAAGGGGAGCGCGAAAATGGATTGCGCCATTTTGCGCCCAATGGGTCGCGCACGCGCGTCAGCAGTTTGACCTGGATAGTCGAACAATTTCTCGAAGTGAATGTTCAGGTCTGACGGTCGGAAAGAGAACTCCGGCCGTCCTAGCTTGAACAGGTCGAAATCCAGATTGTCATGATTGAGCTGGTATTTGGACTGCACTGTGGCGTGTCCGAAGCGGTAAGCAGCGCCGGAGAACTCTATCGGCATAACCGGGGAGTCATCTTTGAAAGGTTTCGGAAGTGTCCCACCTTCAAGATGATCGCGTACATCTTTCAGAATGTCGGCGTCGACGAATGCCTGAAGCAAATCATGGGCCACGAGATACTGATAGTGCAGCCGACAAATTCGGCGCGCAACCTGGAAAGGCTCCTCGCTCTTCTTGAATGTATGCATGGCTGCCGCTGAAATGCCGGACAAGGCTTTGCGCGCCATGCCACTGTCTGCCTCCAAGGCTGTCATAACGATGTTGTGTAGGCAGATAAATGCGCCCTGCAATTGCGATACGATCTGGTTCTCGTCGTTACGAGGGTCGCCAATAAGGGCTGTACCTTGCTTGGTTCGGGCAAGGTCGAGATGATTGTCAGCGTTTCCAAAAAGAAGGAAGCCGTGATGGTCCGGGTGATAAAGGTGCGGCGATGCTTCGGGGCCATCGCCGTAAACGCAATCGAGGTCCAGTGTCGGGGTACGGATATTGCGAATGGTGGCTGGATCAATAACTGTCCCAATGGCTGAGGTTGCGTCCAGCGTTACATCGTGGTCGACGAATTGACCGAAGAAGGTCATACCGGCGGCGACGTCATGACCCTGTGGGTCATTGGTGTCTTTCATCGAGTCGACCGCTGAATCAAATGCGGCGAGGACATCAGCGGTATCAAAGGGCTCACCGCCTGGGGCAATACCTGAGAGCGGATTTCGATGCCCAATTCGTCCAAACGTATCCGGCAGCGGCGGGCGCGGGGTATCCGCGCATTCTTTTACCAGCGTTTCATATCGGCTGAGCCCATGGGGTTGGCGTGACATAACTACTCCAAAAAATAATCAACTTCGTTCTAGGTTGAATCATGCTCACAAAATGATGGGCATAATGGCCAAAATAGCACAAATGAGGATCAATTTCCTTCTTTTTCTCAAAATAGGAAACGAAATCGGGAAATAAGTCTGTGTTTAATCTGCATATGCGAGCTGTATTGGCGGGTTTTTTCTGTCGATAAGGTGGTTCGCGCAGGAGAACGCTCGCGGAGGGTTATGAAAAGTTTAATGTAAAGAACGGCTTAGGGGTTGCGATCCGTTGCGCACAAACTTGACACAGCGCACTCATTCTCGTATAAGTTGTTCCATGCTAGAAGAAGTGGGGAACGGCCCCGGGGCGACCCGGTGGCCGTTTTTTCATTTCTCTCGTGCGGAGAAAACTCACGCATGAGGTCACAGGCAAACATGACTTTGATTACCCCGGAAGAGCGGATTTCCCAGACGGCTGACTTGTTGCAGTCGCTCGAGAGGTCCATTCGAGATCTGCGCCATGCAGCGGAAGAACTGCGCCAGCAGATCGGAGCCGGGGAGGATGCAGACCTTGCCGGAACAGGCAAGCAACTCGGCCAGCTAGAGGGGCTGATCCGCAGTTGCCAGAAAGTGGAGACAAGCTTTGTCGAACAACATCACAGACAAGCCGGAATTGCCCAAGGGGGATACGCACTCGACCTTGACCGGGCTCGGTTTGAGGTCGGGTGCAGGCTGGCTCGCCTCCGCACCTGTTGCGGTGCAGGACAGATTTCTGAGTGAGATCGGGGAGGGGGGGCTGTGTGCCCTCCCTTTCCTTTTCGAGTTCTGGGCTTTGCAGCATCAGTTGCCCCCGGAGGGCGACTGGCGGTCCTGGGTGATCATGGGCGGTCGGGGGGCTGGCAAGACGCGCGCGGGGTCTGAATGGGTGCGCTCGATGGTCGAAGGGGCCAAGCCGTTGGACAAAGGCGCGGCGTCTCGCGTGGCCTTGGTGGGCGAGACCTTTGATCAGGTGCGTGATGTGATGATTTTTGGCGATAGCGGCATTTTGCAATGTTCGCCGCCGGATCGTCGGCCCACGTGGAAGGCTTCGGAGCGCAAGTTGATCTGGCCCAACGGGTCCGAGGCGCAGGCGTTTTCGGCGCATGATCCCGAAGGGCTGCGTGGGCCTCAGTTCGATGCGGCCTGGGTGGACGAGTTGGCCAAATGGAAGAAGGCCGGGGAGACCTGGGATATGCTGCAATTTGCTTTGCGTTTGGGCGATCAGCCTCGGGTCTGTGTGACGACAACACCGCGCAATGTGAAGGTTCTGAAAGAGTTGCTGGCGTCTCCGTCCACCGTTCAAACCCATGCGCCGACCGAGGCGAACCGCGCCAATCTGGCCGCGTCCTTCCTCGAGGAGGTACGTGCGCGCTATGCAGGCACGCGGCTGGGGCGGCAGGAGTTGGACGGGGTGCTATTGTCAGATGCCGAGGGGGCGTTGTGGACGGGTTCGATGCTGGAGGCGGCGCGTTGCGCGCATCTGCCCGAGCTGGACCGGGTGGTTGTGGCATTGGATCCGGCGGTGACGGCGGGATCGAACGCCGATGCCTGCGGAATCGTGGTCGTGGGCGCGCAGCTGCAAGGCCTGCCCGAGGCGTGGCGCGCCTACGTGCTGGTCGACCGCACAGTGCAGGGCGTCGGCCCGGCGGGCTGGGCGCAGGCGGCGATTGACGCGATGGACGAATTCGGGGCCGAACGGCTGGTGGCCGAGGTCAATCAGGGCGGGCAGCTGGTGGAAGAGGTCGTGCGGCAGGTGGACCCTCTGGTCCCGTTCCGCGCTGTTCGCGCCTCACGCGGCAAGGTCGCGCGGGCCGAGCCTGTGGCGGCGTTGTACGAACAGGGACGAGTGAGCCACGTGGCCGGGCTGGACGCGCTGGAGGAGCAGATGTGCCAGATGACTGCACGCGGGTTCGAGGGGCAAGGCTCGCCCGACCGCGTCGACGCTTTGGTATGGGCGCTGCATGAGTTGATTGTGGGGCCTGCGGGAACGTATCAGCGGCCAAGGGTGCGGAGTTTGTGAACTCTAAGAAGTGTGCTTGCCATCAATCAGGTTTTGCATAGCGGACTGATCGCTTGTTGGAAGCACTCTGGTTCAGGGCATCGGCTTCCCTTGGCTCCAACTATCCTCATATTCACCGAGCAATCGGGACAACGCCAACAGCGAAGAAAACAGCCTTCCATAGACATCCGGTGACATCATTGTTTTGTAGTCATCAAGCACCTGCACAAGATTGACTACACTTGACGCAAACGCCTCGTAGACGTGTTTGTCGGCAGCGGTAGGTTCGTTTGTCCAGATATCGTGCCCATCGGAGTAGATGGGCGGGACAGGGTCATTTTCATTCATCGTGTGGCCTCTTGCATTCGAAGCGCACGTGGGGGGCAAGTGAGACGCAAACAACATCTCTGGCATGAATTCAAAAGACTTTGGCTGCGACTGAAAAGGAATTTGGTTCAAACTTCAACGAGCAGCTAATTCTTACAATTGGCCATGTTGGATTCAGGGCAGGGCTCACGCGACCAGGTCGACGCGCTGGTCTGGGCGCTGCATGAGTTGGTTGTGGGGTTTGCGAGGGCGTATCGGGGGCCTCGGGCGTGGTGCCTTTAGTTATTGCTCACCGGTTTTCTCGAATTTAGAAAATGCATCTGCGTAGTCGGGGTGCCAGCGAGAGAGTGGAGGGCGGTTTTCGGTAATGTCTTGAATAGCCCATTGTGCTCGACGTCGGTCGCGTGTCTCGTCGACATCGTTGTCCGGGCAAAGGATATAGAAATCACCATTGGCCATTCGATTGAACAAGTGATCAACTGTTTGTTCACTAGTCCACGCCGCGGGCGGTTTTTCCGGGAGGAAAGACGCAATCATACCAGTGTATGTAAAACCTGGCACAAACAAGTGAACAGAAATTGGCGCTCCGGCTTCACGCAACTCATGGGCCAATTGTTCGCTGAGCACTTTGACCGCGGCCTTGGTGACATTGTAGCCGGGGTTGCCCGGTGGTGTTGTAATGCCCTGTTTCGAGCCGGTATTTATGACTACAGCAGGGCGGTTCGCTTCGATCATGCGAGGCATAAAGGCCTGCACGCCTCGCAGAACGCCGAAAAAGTTAACTTGAAAAAGCCGTTGCCAGTTTTCCGTTTCTGACCAAGCGGTTGTCGGCAGACTAATCCCCGCGTTGTTCATCAAAGCAGCAATTGGACCTATCTCAAATGCGCGATCGGCAAGGTTGTTTACCTCTTCGTCTGATGTTACATCAGTCGGTATGCCTTCAATAGGTGCGTCAGCGAACGCCAATTGGCGTGCTTCTTGAACTGTTGCTTCAAGTTGTGCTCCGGGTAGGTCTGCCAGAACGACGCCCAAACCCGCCTGCGCAAACCGTAGTGCCGCAGCACGTCCGACCCCACTTGCTGCCCCGGTAACAACCGCAACGCCACCATGCTTCACCGCGTCGTTGAACATTTTGCTTTCCTTCCCGATCCATAAAAATGCGCAAATTTGAAATTGCCATCCAAAAGTAACAAAGGTTGCCTCAATAGAGTATCAGGCTCGTCACCAATTCTGTCTACTACACAGGCAACAGATGATTTTGGGTGCTTGTGTTGCTCACCCTCCGCGCGCTCCGCTCCCAGGCTTTAAACTTCTTTCCGTCATAACTCCTTTCAACAAGCCGGACACAGCGGCGGCAGAAAGGAGCACAGATGGTATTCGATTTCTTGCGTCGTGGAGCGCCCGAGGCGAAGGCGAGCGCGGCTGGCCCCGTCGTGGCTTGGCAGCCGGGCGGGCGCGTGGCGTGGAGCCCTCGGGACGCGGTGTCGCTGACACGCACGGGGTTTTCGGGGAACCCGGTGGGGTTTCGCTCGGTCAAGCTGATTGCCGAGGCGGCGGCGGCGCTGCCTCTGGTCTTGCAGGATCAGGCGCAGCGTTATGATGCGCATCCGATCCTGTCGCTGATGCGCCGTCCGAATTCGGCGCAGGGGCGGGCGGAGTTGATGGAGGCGCTGTTCGGACAGTTGCTGCTGTCGGGCAATGCCTATGTTGAGGCTGTCCAGACTGATGAAAGCCTGCCGGTTGAACTGCATGTGCTGCGGTCCGACCGGATGAGCGTGGTGCCGGGTGCGGATGGGTGGCCCAAGGCGTATGACTATGCGGTCGGTGGCAAGAAGCACCGATTTGCGGCGGAAAACATCTGTCATATCAAGTCGTTCCACCCTCAGGATGATCACTACGGGTTCTCGCCTATGCAGGCGGCGGCGATGGCGATTGATGTGCATAACAGCGCGTCTCGCTGGTCAAAATCGCTGCTCGACAATGCGGCGCGGCCTTCGGGGGCGCTGGTGTGGAAGGGCGATGGCCATGGGGTGATGGCCGAGGACCAGTTCCGGCGTCTGTCCGATGAGATTGAGCAGAACTATCGCGGCGCGCGGAATGCGGGGCGTCCGATGGTTCTGGAAGGGGGACTGGATTGGAAGCCGATGGGGTTCTCTCCGTCCGATATGGAGTTTCAAAAGACCAAGGAAGCCGCCGCCCGCGAGATCGCGCTGGCCTTTGGGGTCCCGCCGATGTTGCTTGGGATCCAAGGGGACGCGACCTATTCGAACTATCAGGAGGCCAACCGGGCGTTCTATCGCCTGACGGTGCTGCCTCTGGTGACGCGGGTGGCGGCGGCGGTGTCAGAATGGCTGGTTGGCTTTACCGGCGAGGATCTGATGCTGAAGCCCGATCTGGATCAAGTTCCCGCGCTGTCGGCGGAACGCGATGCGCAATGGGCGCGGGTCAACGGGGCTGATTTCCTCACGGATGCCGAGAAACGCGCGTTGCTAGGGTTGCCAGAGCGTGCCGATGTCTGAAGGGTATCCTCCGTTCGAATGCGCGCCGGGCCTGCGTCTGGCCGCGCATGAGCGGGTGGTCGAGATCCAGCACGCGCATCTATGCAGGCGGCTGGATCAGATCGAAGAGATGATGGAGCGGCTGGAGCGCCGGTTGTGGCTGACGGTCTATGGCGTGGTCGCGGTGATCCTGGCGCAGGCGTTTCAATCCATCTTGGTTGTAACGCCTTGAATTCAGTAGTTTACATGGAGAAGTTCATGGATTTAGAGCGTAAATTTGCCCGGTTCGGAGACGCGTTGTCCGTCACCGATGACGCCGTGATCGAAGGCTATGCCAGCCTGTTCGGACAGGTCGATCAGGGCAGCGATGTGGTGCAGCGCGGGGCGTATCGCGGCTCGCTTGACGGGCTGGCAAAGGCTGGGCAGCGGGTCAAGATGCTGTGGCAGCACGATCCAGCGCAGCCCATCGGTGTCTGGGACGAGGTCCGCGAGGACGACCGGGGCCTTTGGGTCGAAGGGCGTCTGCTGGAGGCTACGCAAAAGGGCCGTGAGGCGGCGGAACTGATCCGGGCGGGCGCGATGGATGGCCTGTCGATCGGCTATCGCACCAAGCGGGCCGTGAAGAATGACAAGGGCCAGCGGGTCCTGACCGAACTGGAGCTGTGGGAGGTGTCTTTGGTGACCTTTCCGATGTTGCCCAGTGCGCGGGTGGCGGCGAAGGGGTGCGACCCTGATGCCGAGAACACTTGGCGCAGTATTGCCGAGGTGTTCAGCGACGCCCGGCAGGAGCTGGCGCGGACCTAGCGCGCCTCAATACCCACCCAAAAAGGAAGTTCTGATGAGCAAGACCGAAACCCCGGCCTTGACCGGAGAGGGTGCGCCCCTGGTTCAGGAGGTGAAGCACGCGATGGCTGGCTTCGTGAATGAATTCAAGGGCCTCAAGGCTGAAGTTAAAACCCAACTGCAACAGACAGAAGAGCGACTGACCATGCTGGATCGTAAATCAACCATCGCGGCGCGCCCGCATCTTGCGGCCTTGATCGAGGACGGCGCACCACATCAGAAAGCCTTCGACGCCTATGTGCGCTCGGGCGAAGATGATGGGCTGCGCGGGCTCGAGATGGATTCGAAATCTCTGTCGAGCGCGGTGAACAGCGATGGCGGCTATCTGGTTGATCCGCAGACCGCGGAAACAATCAAATCAGTTCTGAATTCGACCGCTTCGATCCGGTCTATTGCGTCGGTGGTTAATGTCGAGGCGAACTCGTTCGACGTGCTGATCGACCATGCCGACGTTGGCGCTGGTTGGGCTGATGAGGCTTCGGCGACGACCGAGACCGCGACGCCGTCCATCGACCGCATCTCGATCCCGCTGCACGAGCTGAGCGCGCTGCCCAAGGCCTCGCAACGTCTTTTGGATGACAGTGCCTTTGACGTCGAGGGCTGGCTGGCCAGCCGTATCGCCGACAAATTCGCCCGCGCCGAGGCGGCTGCGTTTATCGGTGGTGATGGGGCGGACAAGCCCAAGGGTATTCTGGATCACCCGGCTGTCGACAATGACGTCTGGGCCTGGGGCAATCTGGGCTATGTTGCGACCGGCACGGCGGGTGATGTCGATGCGGATGCGATCGTGGATGTGGTCTATGCGCTGGGCGCACAGTATCGCGTGAACGGCACCTTCGTTGTGAACTCGAAAACCGCTGGTCTGATCCGTAAGCTGAAGGACAGCGATGGCCGCTTCCTGTGGTCCGATGGTCTGGCCGCGGGTGAGCCTGCGCGTCTGATGGGCTATCCGGTGCTGATCGCCGAGGACATGCCGGATGCGGCGACCGACAGCTTCTCGATTGCCTTTGGCGATTTCCAGGCGGGGTACACCATTGCCGAACGTCCCGACCTGCGCGTGTTGCGCGATCCCTTCAGCGCCAAGCCGCATGTGCTGTTCTACGCGACCAAGCGCGTGGGCGGTGATGTGAGCGATTTTGCTGCAATCAAGCTGGTGAAATTCGGCACCGCCTAAAACGGGCTGAATCCGGGGGGCGCAAGTCCCTCGGGCGGCGGGTACGGGCCGGGGTGAGATCCCCTGCGTTGTCTAGCTGCTCCCCTCCGTCCGAGCAACGTGGGGCGGCGCGTGCCCGTCATTTTCAAGGATACGGCCCCGGAGGGGTCCGAGATTGCGGAGTGAATAGATGATGTTGATCGAAGAAACCGCCATCGCGGATGCGGCGCTGCCGGTGGATCAGTTCAAAGCCCATCTGCGGCTGGGCACGGGGTTCGCTGAGGGTGATACGCATGATGAGGTTCTGACCGGTTTTCTGCGTGCAGCGATTGCAGCGATCGAGGCGCGCACCGGCAAGGTGCTGATCGAGCGGGAGTTTTCGTGGAGCCTGAACGGCTGGCGCGATCCGGAAAGCGAAGTTCTGCCAGTAGCGCCGGTGGTTTCAGTTGGCGTTGTCACGCTGACGGATGCGCTGGGCGCTGAAACCGTGGCGGACAGCGCGACGTACCGGTTGGAGCGGGATGAGCAGCGCCCTCGGGTGCGTGCGGCGGGGTCTTGTTTGCCGAGAATCCAGACGGGTGGATCGGTAAAGATCGCCTTCACAGCGGGCATGGCCGCAGATTGGGGCGGTTTGCCCGCCGATCTGGGACAGGCGGTGCTGCTGTTGGCGGCGCATTATTATGAATACCGCGATGAGACCGCGCTGGGCGCGGGGTGCATGCCCTTTGGCGTGACGAGCCTAATCCAGCGCTATCGCACGGTGCGTTTCGGCGCTGGGGTGCTGCAATGAACGCGCCTCGACTGAACCGCAAGCTAGAGCTGGAGGCGCCGGTTCGCGCCGCTGACGGCGCTGGGGGCTATACCGAAACCTGGGCCGCTTTGGGCTCGCTCTGGGCCGAGGTGACCGCGCGTAGCGGGGCGGAGCGAGCGGTCGGTGGGGCTTCGGTCTCGCGCGTGGGCTACCGGATCGTTGTGCGGGGTGCGCCTGAGGGGTCGAGCATGCGGCCCGCTCCGGACCAGCGGTTCCGCGAAGGGGCCCGGCGTTTCGTGATCCGCGCGGTGGCCGAGCGCGATCCGCGCGGCCAGTACCTGACCTGTTTTGCAGATGAAGAGGTGGCGGCATGAGCTATGGCGTTTCAGCTGCTTTGCAGGCGGCGGTGTTTCAGCAGCTGTCAAGCGATGCGCAGGTCAGCACGCTGTCGGGCGGAGCGATTTACGACGCGGTGCCTGCGGGGACCATGCCGCAGACCTACGTGACTTTGGGTCCGGAAGAGGTGCGAGAGGCCTCGGACCGCGCAAACGCAGGGGCTGTGCATCGCTTCACGGTCTCGGTGGTGTCCGAGGCAGCGGGCTTTGGCGCGGCCAAGACGCTGGCCGGCGCGGTGTGTGACGCACTGGAAGGTGCGGCGCTGAGTTTGGACCGGGGTCATCTGGTGGGTTTGTGGTTCGAACGGGCCAGCGCCCGGCGCACGGGAACTGGCGGCGCGATCCGCCAGATCGACCTGAGATTCCGCGCCCGCGTGGAAGACGACTAAGCAATCAACGGAGAGAGCATATGGCTGCCCAGAACGGAAAAGACCTGTTGGTCAAAGTGGATATGAACGGCACCGGCCTGTTCGAGACCATCGCGGGCCTGCGCGCCACGCGGATCAGTTTCAACACGGAAAGCGTGGATGTCACCAGCCTGGAAAGTCAAGGCGGGTGGCGCGAGCTGTTGTCAGGGGCGGGGGTCAAGTCGGCCTCGATCTCGGGCTCGGGTGTGTTCAAGGATGAAGGCACGGATGAACGGGCGCGTCAGTTGTTCTTTGACGGTGAGACGCCCGGTTTTCAGGTGATCATCCCTGATTTCGGCATCGTCGAAGGCCCGTTTCAGGTCAGCAGCATAGAATATGCGGGATCGCATAACGGTGAGGCGACCTATGAGATGAGCATGGCAAGCGCCGGTGCGCTGAGCTTTACGGCGCTCTGATGGCCAATCCGTGGACGGGCGAGGTGGCTTTGACCATCGATGGGGAGCAGCGGGTGCTCAAGCTCACATTGGGTGCCTTGGCGGAATTGGAACGGGAACTGGGGGCCGGATCTCTGGTTGAATTGGTGCAGCGGTTCGAAGGCGGTGCCTATTCCAGCGGCGATGTACTGGCGCTGTTGGTCGCTGGTTTGCGCGGCGGCGGCGCGCCGGTCACACGCGATGATCTGCTGCATGCCGAAATCGCTGGTGGACCGATGGCGGGTGCCAAAGCGGCAGCCGAATTGCTGGCCCGCGCCTTCATGGTGCCGGAGCAGTGAGCGGGTTCGACTGGCCCGCGCTGATGCGGGCCGGGATCCTCGGCCTGCGGCTGACGCCGGATCAGTTCTGGCGTCTGACCCCGGCTGAGTTGCGGCTGATGCTGGGGCAGGGCGCGGCGATGCCTGCGATGAACCGGAAGGGCCTCGACGCTTTGCTGGCGGCCTATCCGGACAAAGAACAAGGAGAGTGTGATGACGGATCGTGAGGGTTTTGACGACCTGCAGGAACGAGGCGAGTCGCTGGGCGACGCGCTGGGTGACGCGGCGAGCATGGCAGCAGCATTTGATGGTCACTTGCAGCGGGTCAGGGCCGCCTTTGAAGAGACAGGCAAGGACGTTGCCACTTTGGAACGGGGTCTGTCCGGCGGTTTGCGCAAGGCGTTTGACGGCGTGGTGCTGGACGGGATGAACCTGTCGGATGCGCTGGATGTGCTGAAGAACTCGATGATCCGCACAGCCTATTCGGCGGCGATCAAGCCGGTGACGGATCATTTTAGCGGCATGCTGGCCAATGGGGTCGGCAGTCTGGTGCAGGGCATTCTGCCTTTTGCGGATGGTGGCAGCTTCAGCCAGGGCCGGGTGATGCCTTTCGCAAATGGTGGCGTAGTCAGCAGCCCGACGATGTTTCCGATGCGGGGCGGAACTGGGCTGATGGGCGAGGCAGGGCCTGAGGCGATCATGCCTCTGGCGCGCGGCGCAGACGGCAAGCTGGGCGTTCGGACGCAGGGCGGCGGGCGTGCCGTGAATGTGGTGATGAATATCTCCACGCCCGATGTGCAGGGGTTCCGCCGGTCGCAAGGCCAGATCGCGGCGCAGATGAGCCGCGCTTTGGGCCGTGGCAATCGCAACAGATAAGGGGAGCAGAAGATGAATTTCCACGAGGTGAGATTTCCCGCGAGCTTAAGCTTTGGCTCGGTTGGCGGTCCGGAACGGCGCACGGATATCGTAACGCTGGCCAACGGGTTTGAAGAACGCAACACGCCCTGGGCGCATTCGCGCAGGCGCTATGATGCCGGGCTGGGGATGCGGTCGTTGAATGACATCGAAACGATGATCTCATTCTTCGAGGCGCGTCAGGGCCAGATGTTCGGATTCCGCTGGAAGGACTGGTCGGACTACAAGTCCGGCTCGGCCACGGCTGACGTCGAACACGGCGATCAGGTCATAGCGCGCGGCGACGGAGAACGCACCGAGTTTCAACTGGTGAAGACCTATAGCTCGGGCGGGGTCAGCTATGTGCGACCAATCACCAAGCCTGTCCTTGGTACGGTGCGTCTGGGCCTTGATCAGGACGCCATGCGCGAAGGCGTCGACTATGAGGTCGATCTGGCCCGTGGGGTGGTCACATTCGTGGCCCCTCCGCCCGAGCAAGTCGAGATCACGGCGGGGTTCGAGTTTGACGTGCCGGTGCGTTTCGACACCGACAAGATCCAGACCAGCGTGGCCAGCTTTCAGGCCGGGGATGTGCCGAATGTCCCAGTGGTCGAGGTGCGCGTCTGATGGGTGGGGATACTCAGGCATTGCAAGCCCATCTGCAAAGCGGTCTGACCACGGTCTGCAGATGCTGGGCGATCACCCGCAAGGATGGTCAGGTCTTTGGCTTTACTGATCATGATATGGAGCTGCAGTTCGACGAGCTGACCTTTCGGGCCAGCACCGGCCTGACTGCAGCCGCTATCGAACAGGCGACCGGGCTGTCGGTTGATAATTCCGAGGCGATGGGCGCGCTTTCCGATGCCTCGGTCCGTGAGGATGATATTGAGGCCGGTCGCTTTGACGGGGCCGAGGTACGTGCCTGGCTGGTCAATTGGGCCGCGCCAGAGCAGCGTGTGCTGCAGTTTCGCGGCTCGATTGGTGAGCTACGGCGTGCGGGCGGAGCCTTTCACGCAGAGCTGCGCGGGCTGACCGATCTGCTGAACCGCCCTCTGGGACGGATCTATCAAAAGCCCTGCACAGCCGTCTTGGGGGATTCCGCGTGCCGATTTGCCGAAGGCCAGCCCGGCTATCAGGTCGAGGCTGAAGTCTCCGGTTTTGACGGAGGCACGTCGTTGCGGCTGCGTGGTGGGAACTCCTCTGACGAAGCTTGGTTTGAACGGGGACGTTTGGATGTGACCTCGGGCACAGCAAATGGGCTATGGGGGTCTATCAAGCAGGACCGTCGGACGGAAGATGGGCGCGAGATCACCCTGTGGGCCAGCATCGGGGGTGGATTGGCCGTTGGAGACCGGGTGCGCCTGACCGCTGGCTGCGACAAGCGAATGGAGACCTGCCGGTTGAAATTCAACAATTTTCTGAACTTTCAGGGCTTTCCGGATCTTCCGGGTGAAGACTGGGTGATGGCCGTGCCAAAGAAAGGCAACGCGAATACAGGCGGTAGCAGACGATGACGAAACGCAAGCAAGATGTCGTGGACACCGCACGCGCGTGGCTGGGCACGCCTTACGTGCATCAAGCCTCGGTTCGCGGGGCCGGGACGGATTGTCTGGGCCTTCTGCGCGGCGTGTGGCGCGAGGTGATCGGGCACGAACCCGAGGCGGTTCCCGTCTACAGCATGGACTGGTCCGAACCGCAGGGTGAGGAACGCATGTGGGCTGCTGCGCGCAGGCACCTGAGCGAAAAGCCTCCGGCCGAAATGGTCGCCGGAGACGTGCTGCTGTTTCGGATGCGGGACAGCAGCGTTGCCAAACATCTGGGTATCGTCAGCAGCATCGGCGAGGTGCCGCGCTTCATCCATGCCTATTCCGGACATGGCGTGGTCGAAAACGCCCTGAGCGACCCCTGGCGCCGCCGGGTGGTCGCTTGTTTTGAGTTTCCGTTGGAGGGTCGCTGATGGCTACTATTCTTCTTTCTGCAGCAGGGGCTGCGCTGGGCGGCTCGATCGGCGGCACAGTGGCCGGCCTGTCTACTGCCATTGTCGGTCGTGCGGTCGGGGCCACGCTGGGCCGCGTGATCGACCAACGCATGATGAGCCAATCGGTCATGGGCAGCGGCAGCGAAGTGGTCGAGACCGGCCGCATGGACCGTTTCCGCCTGACCGAAACAGCCGAGGGCGCCCCCGTTGCCACTGTCTTTGGCCGTATGCGCTTAGGCGGTCAAGTGATTTGGGCCTCGGACTTTCTGGAGACCCGGACCACAAGCACGCAATCCTCTGGCGGGGGCGGCAAGGGTTCGCCGAAACCGCCCAAGGTGACAACAACCACCTACAGCTACTCGATCTCTTTGGCGATTGCGGTTGGCGCGGGTGAGATCGCCGATGTCACGCGCGTCTGGGCCGATGGTGAGGAGCAAGAGCGCGCGAGCCTGAACATCCGTGTCTATCACGGGACGCAGGATCAACTCCCCGATCCCCTGATTGAGGCCGTCGAAGGCACCGGCAATGTCCCAGCCTATCGAGGCACGGCTTATGCGGTGATCGAGGATTTCCAGCTGGCGTCCTTTGGCAACCGGGTGCCTCAGTTCTCGTTCGAAGTGGTACGTCCTACACAGCCCGAGATGCCGGATCATGCGTCCGCGCTGGGCCAGATCGTCAAGGGCGTGGCCCTGATGCCGGGCACTGGTGAATATGCACTGGCCAGCACTCAGGTGAACTATTCCCAAGGGCGCGGACGCAGTTGGGCGGCCAATGTCAACTCGGCCTCGGGTGAGCCGGATCTGATCACCTCGACCAAAGCGCTGGCGCGTGAGCTGCCGGGCTGCGAGGCGGCCTCCCTGATTGTGTCGTGGTTCGGGAATGACCTGCGCTGTGGTGAGTGTCAGATCACGCCCAAGGTCGTTCGCGATGACATAGATGGCGTGAATATGCCGTGGGTCGTGTCGGGCCTGCGGCGCCATACGGCCGAGGTGGTCCAGCATCAGGATGACCGACCCGTTTACGGTGGCACCCCGGCGGATGGCGCGGTTGTGCAGGCGATCCAGCATCTTAAGGTGGGCGGCAAGGATGTGATGTTCTACCCGTTCATCCTGATGGATCAGTTGCAGCAGAACGGCTTGCCCGACCCCTGGTCGGATGGAGAGCAGCCGCATCTGCCCTGGCGCGGACGGATCACGCTGGACGTGGCTCCGGGGCGCGACGGGTCGCCGGACCAGACAGCCGACGCCGATGCGCAAGTGGCCGCGTTTTTCGGATCGGCTCAAGTTAGCGATTTTCGCATCAGCGCGGGGCAGGTAACCTATTCAGGCCCGCAGGAATGGGGACTGCGGCGCTTTATCCTGCATTATGCCACCCTCTGCCAGATCGCAGGCGGCGTAAGTTCCTTCTGTATCAGTTCGGAAATGCGGGGCCTGACCCAGATTCGCGGAGAAAACGGCTTTCCTGCCGTCGAACAGCTGCGCCAACTGGCTGCGGATGTGCGGCAGATTTTGGGACCGGATACCAAGATCGGCTACGCAGCGGATTGGAGCGAATACTTCGGCTATCAACCCACGGGGACGGGAGACAGGTTCTTTCACCTCGATCCCCTTTGGGCGGATGACAATATCGACTTTGTCGGTATCGATAACTACATGCCTCTGTCAGATTGGCGCGATGGCGAAGACCATCAGGATGCCGATGCCGGGTCGATCTACAATCTGGATTACCTGCGCGCCAATGTCGAAGGCGGCGAGGGCTATGACTGGTACTACGCTTCGCCCGAGGAGGCCGAGGCGCAGATTCGCACTCCGATCGAAGACAGCACCCATGATGAGCCCTGGATCTGGCGTTACAAGGACCTGCGGAACTGGTGGTCGAACTGGCATCACGAGCGGATTGGCGGTGTGCGCCAGAATGATCCGACCGATTGGGTGCCGGGGTCCAAGCCGATCTGGTTCACCGAACTGGGCTGCGCGGCCGTGGATAAAGGTACCAACCAGCCGAACAAGTTTCTCGATCCCAAATCCTCGGAATCGAGCCTGCCGCCGCATTCCAACGGCCTCAGGGATGACTTCATTCAGGTGCAATATCTGACGGCAACGCTGGGCTACTGGTCCGAGCCCCAGAACAACCCGGTATCCGAGATTTATGACGGCCCAATGCTGGACCTCTCCAACGCCTATGTCTGGGCCTGGGACGCGCGGCCATATCCCACCTTTCCGAACCTGCGAAGCCAATGGGACGATGGCGAAAACTACGCCCGAGGGCATTGGCTGAACGGTCGATCTGGCGCGCGTACTCTGGCTTCAGTGGTGACCGAAATCTGCCATGGGGCAGGGGTCACGGATATTGACGTCTCGCAGCTCTATGGCGTGGTCCGGGGCTATGCGGTCGAGGACGTCTCGGACGCGCGTTCGGCGTTGCAACCGTTGATGCTGCGCTATGGGTTTGACGCGATCGAACGGGACGGTGTCCTGCGGTTCCAGACACGTGATGGCTTTGGTGCTGTGGCGCTGGACCCGGATCATCTGGCTGTCAGCTCCGATCTCGACGGCACCGTGGAATACCGCCGCGAGGCCGAGGCCGAGATGACCGGACGTGTTCGCTTGCGCTTTGTTCAATCGGATGCCGATCACGATCTGGTCGCGGAAGAGGCCGTGCTGCCCGACGCGCAGACCCATGCGGTTGCGGTAAACGAGATGCCCCTGTCCATGACCCGCGCCGAGGGTCGCCAGACCGCCGAACGCTGGCTCAGCGAGGCGCGTGTGTCCCGCGATACCGCCCGGTTTGCCCTGCCTCCTTCTCTGTTGCATCTGGGGGCCGGAGACGTGGTTCGCCTGTCAGAACAGGACGGCAGTGCGCTCTATCGTATCGACCGGTTGGAGAAAGCCGACCTGCAACTGGCCGAGGCGGTGCGGATCGAGCGCGGCGTCTACACGGCCAACGGGTTGCAGGACGATCCAGTAGCGATCCGGCCCTTCGTCGCCCCTGTGCCCGTCGTGCCGGTGTTCATGGACCTGCCGCTGTTGACGGGGACAGAGGCTCCGCACGCGCCGTATCTCGCTGTCTCGGCCGATCCTTGGCCCGGTAGCGTCGCCGTTCATGCCTCGGCCAGGGATGAGGACTATGCGCTGCGCGACGTCATTTCGGACCAGGCGGTGATGGGCTTTACGGAAACGCCGCTGCATCGCGCCTCAGCCGGGACCTGGGATGAGGGCGCGCCTCTGCGGGTCAAGCTGATTGACGGCATTCTGGAGTCCCGTCCGCGCACATCCTTGCTGAATGGGGCCAATTTGGCGGCCATAGGTGACGGAACACCGGGCAATTGGGAGGTGTTCCAGTTCTCTGACGCCGCCCTGCAAGAGCCGGGGGTCTATGCGTTGTCCGGACGTCTACGCGGTCAGCTAGGAACGGATGCCCTGATGCTAGACGTCTGGCCCGAAGGATCAAACTTCGTCCTGCTGGATGAGCGTGTGGCGCAGACCAGCCTGTTGCCAAGCGAGCGGCGCGTGGCCCGGCATTTTCGGATCGGCCCGGCCTCGCGCGGGTATGACGACCCATCCTACGAGTATATGGTCGAGGCCTTTGACGGGAACGGCCTACGCCCCTATGCGCCGGTGCATGTGTCTGTGCAGACCCTGCCGGACGCGGACACGTTCAGTTGGATCAGGCGCACGCGGATCGCAGGGGATGACTGGACGGGGTTGGATGTACCGTTAGGTGAGGAAAACGAGTCCTACCTCATACGTGTCCGGGCCAACGGTGCCTTAGTCCGCGAACAGATCGTGGCCGAACCACGCTGGGCCTATACCGCAGCCGTGAAGTCCGCCGATGGCCTGACAGGTGGATATGCGGTCGAGATCGCGCAAATCTCAGCCACATACGGCGCTGGTCCGGCGGCTCGCATTCAAGTCGCGTAAGACCTGTGCGCCCCGTCCTCCACGGAGACGTCAGCGCTGCGGCACGCGCCCTCTTGGCTGTGCCGCAGCGTTGTCGTCGAACCCTCTGTATCAGGATGGTGGCAGAGGCCGAACTGGCCGACCGCCATGTCCAGCGCACTGGTCGGCTGCACCCGCTCTACGGCAATGGATCCCTGATGACAGCCGCCCGCACTCGGGTGCTGGCGGATGAACCGGGCTTTGACGATCTTGATTATTGCCAGTGTTTTGAGATGGTTTTGCGCCAACTTATACTACGTCAGGCTCGGCGGGCGCTGGGCTGACTTTTTAGAGAGCCGAAAGGCGCCAGCACCCACTTGGAACACATTCATTTTGGTTAAGTTGAAGATCACGGGTTTGCGTTTGGCGTTTTTACCACTAAATGGCATGCTAGGCGCAGCAAAGGATCAAAAGCCATGTTTGAAAAGCGCAGCCACGTGACCCCCGTCGATCCGGTCTGGAACCGGATCACGACCGAGGCCCATACCGCCGTTGAGCAAGAGCCCCTGATGGGCGGGCTGGTGCATGCCTGTATTCTGCATCACCGCAGTCTTGAAAGGGCATTGTCGTACCGAGTGGCGGCCAAGCTGTGTTCGAACGAGATGTCGATGATGGTCCTGCGTGAGATCGTGGACGAGGCCTATGCCGACGACCCAAGTTTGATTGAGGCCGCGCGCGCCGACCTGATGGCCGTCTATGAGCGCGATCCAGCCTGCCACCGTCTACTGCAGCCGATCCTTTATTTCAAAGGATATCAGGCGATGCAGGCCTATCGCGTAGCCCACTGGTTGTGGCGCAAGGGACGGCATGATTTGGCCTACTTCTTCCAGATGCGGTCGTCTGAGATTTTCGGCATAGACATTCACCCCGCCGCCAGGATCGGCAAAGGGATCATGATCGACCACGCCCATTCCATCGTGATCGGTGAGACTGCTGTGGTTGGTGACAATGTTTCGATGCTGCATTCTGTGACGTTGGGCGGGACCGGCAAGGAAGAAGAGCAGCGCCACCCAAAGATCGGTGATGGAGTTCTGATCGGTGCCGGGGCCAAGGTTCTTGGCAACATTGAGGTCGGCCACTGCAGCCGGATCGCCGCAGGATCGGTGGTGCTACAAGAGGTTCCCGCCTGCAAGACAGTTGCCGGCATCCCGGCCAAAATAGTGGGCGAGGCGGGGTGCGATCAGCCCTCGATCTCGATGGACCACATGCTGGGCAAGGACCAGTAAACCTCAGTTTGAGCGGTTGTTCTTTCTGTTCAACCGCTCCTGCCGTCTTTGCTCCCTGCGTTCCTTACGCTCTTCGATGCGTTGCTGGCGCTCAGCCTTTTGCTGGGCGATCACGGCTGGATCACTGGATTTGAACCTGGAGTTTTCGCCCGGATAGCTGTTGGGTTTTGCGAGTGCCGTGTCCGCCGCAAGCGCGGTTGCAGCAAGGACAAGCAATATCTTGGTCAAAACAGATAAGCGCATGGACCACCTTTGAGGTTCAAAACCATCTGTCTCAAAGGTGGGAGAGTGCGGTTGCTGCGGCAACCCTTGGGGCGATCACACTTGCTCACATCGTGGCCGTGATCGTGAGAGCACCCGCCGAGGTCAGACCCCGGCGGGTAGAGTTTTTTCACGCCAGCATGACCATCGGATTTTCCAGGTTTTCGACGATGGCTTGCAGCAACTGTGCCCCAAGCGCGCCGTCGATGACCCGGTGATCCACCGACATCGTGACGGACATCACGGTAGCGACCGTCAGCTCTCCGTCTTCGCCTACAACCGGTTTCTTCAGGCCGGTGCCGACCGCAAGAATACCTGCATGCGGTGGGTTCACGATGGCGTCGAAATTGTCGATGCCGAACATGCCGAGGTTCGAAACCGCGAATGTGCCGCCCTGGTATTCATGCGGGGCCAGCTTGCGTTCGCGGGCGCGACCGGCAAGGTCCTTCATCTCGGTCGACAGGGCAGACAGAGACTTGGTGTCGGCATCCTGCAGGACCGGAGTGAACAGACCGCCTTCGATCGCAACCGCAACGGCCACATCAGACGGTTTCAACTGCAGCACGCGGTCGCCCGCCCAGACTGCGTTGCATTCGGGGACCTGCTGCAGCGCGTTGGCGACAGCTTTGATGATGAAGTCATTGACGCTGAGCTTTACGCCACGGCCTTCCAACTGCTTGTTCAACTGGCTGCGGAACTTGAGGAGTGCATCGAGCTTGATATCGCGGCGCAGGTAGAAATGTGGGATGGTCTGCTTGGCCTCGGACAGGCGCGCGGCAATGGTCTTGCGCATGCCGTCGAGCTTGATTTCCTCGTAGTCGCGACCCTCGTACATCTTGGCCACGGCATCTGCCGATGGGCCAGCCGGTGCCGCCGCTGCGGGCGTGGCTGCTGCGGCAGGGGCCGGGGCTGCTGCTGGCGCTGCAGTTGCGCTTTCCACATCGGCTTTGACGATGCGACCATGTGGGCCGGAGCCGGTGATCTGTGCCAGATCAAGGCCCTTTTGCGCCGCGATGCGACGGGCCAGCGGTGAGGCGAAGATGCGACCACCGTCGGCTTTGGCCGGTGCTGCCGGAGCAGGGGCGGGCGCCTCGGATGCCGCTGGCGCGGCGACCTCGTTGCTCGCGGCGGCGGCAGGTGCAGCCGCTGGGGCCGCGGCCGGTGCGGCGCCAATATCATCGGCGCTTTCGCCATCTTCAAGCAGGACGGCGATGGCAGTGTTGACCTTGACCCCTTCGGAGCCTTCCGGGATCAGGATCTTACCGATGGTGCCTTCGTCAACAGCCTCGAACTCCATCGTGGCTTTATCGGTTTCGATCTCGGCCAAAAGGTCGCCGGAGGAGACGGTGTCGCCCTCTTTGACCAGCCATTTGGCAAGGGTGCCTTCCTCCATGGTCGGAGACAGGGCGGGCATTAGGATTTCGGTGGGCATTTCAGCGCTCCTCAATCAGAGTAATTTGGTCAAAGGGCGCCTTGGGGCGCCCGGTGCCGCGTGCGAGCGTCGCAATCGCAGCCTCGATTTTTTCTTTGTTCTCCGCCATCCAGACATAGGCGGTCTGGTGCGAGGGGCGCGCGCCTATCAACCGCATATCCGCCGCCAGTCGCTCGGGCACAAGCGCCCGTACGATGCGGTTGTCGATGTCTATCTCGACACGGTAGCATTCGGTTGCTGGATCGCGGCCCCTGATCTCCATTACCGGTAGGTCACCTGTTTGACGGCAGCGATCACCTCATCCGTGGTGATCAGGGCCAGCTTTTCAAGGTTCGCGGCATAGGGCATCGGGACATCCTTGCCGGTGCAGTTGATGACCGGCGCGTCGAGATAGTCGAACGCTTCCTGCATCACAACCGAGCTGATGTAGCTGCCGACAGAGCCTTGCGGCCAACCTTCTTCGACAGTGACCAGACGGTTGGTCTTCATCACTGAGTTGATGATCGCGCCTGTGTCCATCGGACGGATGGTGCGCAGGTCGATGACCTCCGCGCTGATGCCCTCTTCGGCAAGTTTGTCGGCGGCTTCTAGGGCATATTGCATGCCGATGCCGAAGCTGACGATGGTAACGTCCGAGCCTTCGCGCCAGATGCGGGCCTTGCCCAGAGGAATGGACAGGTCATCCACTTGCGGCACGTCGAATGTGCGTCCGTAGAGGATTTCGTTTTCCAAGAAGATCACCGGGTTGGGGTCGCGGATCGCCGATTTCAGCAGGCCTTTGGCATCAGCGGCCGAGTACGGCATCACGACTTTCAGGCCGGGGATCTGCATGTACCATGCGGCGTAATCCTGAGAGTGCTGCGCGGCCACGCGGGCGGCGGCACCGTTGGGGCCACGGAACACGATGGGGCAGCCCATCTGACCGCCTGACATGTAGAGCGTCTTGGCGGCGGAGTTGATGATCTGGTCAATCGCCTGCATGGCAAAATTGAAGGTCATGAACTCGACGATGGGTTTCAGGCCACCGAAAGCTGAACCAACCGCAATCCCGGCAAAGCCATGCTCGGTGATCGGGGTGTCGATCACGCGTTTGGGGCCGAATTCGTCCAGCAGACCTTGGCTGATTTTATAAGCGCCCTGATACTCGGCGACTTCTTCGCCCATCAGATAGACGTCTTCGTCGCCGCGCATCTCTTCGGCCATCGCGTCTCGCAGCGCTTCACGAACGGTCTCGGTTTTCATTTCTGCGTCGGCAGGCCAATCGGGCGATAGGTCCACAACCGGAGCGGCCGGGGCGGTAGCTGCCGGAGCGGGGGCCTCAACCGCCGCAGGGGCGGCCTCGGTCACCGTTGCGGCTGCGGGGGCAGCCGCGGGCAGGGCGGAGGCGTCTTCGCCTTCTTCCACAAGGATCGCGATGGGGGTGTTGACCTTGACCCCTTCGGTGCCCTCGCTGATCAGGATTTTGCCGACGATACCTTCGTCAACGGCCTCAAACTCCATCGTGGCCTTGTCGGTTTCGATCTCGGCCATGATGTCGCCGGAAGATACGGTGTCGCCTTCCTTAACCAGCCATTTGGCCAACGTGCCCTCTTCCATTGTGGGCGAAAGGGCGGGCATGAGAATTTCGGTTGCCATGTCTTATTCGTCCTCTCAGGCGTAAATGTCAGTCCAAAGCTCTTCGACGGAAGGCTCGGGGCTTTCTTTCGAGAATTCGGCGGCTTGGTTCACGACTTCTTTGATTTCTTTGTCGATCGCCTTCAGGTCATCCTCGGTCGCATGTTTGCCGGTCAGCAGCAGCTCGCGCACATGTTCGATCGGGTCGCTTTGCTCGCGGACCTTCTGAACTTCTTCGCGGGTGCGGTACTTGGCCGGGTCGGACATCGAGTGACCACGATAGCGGTAGGTCTTGACCTCAAGGATGTAGGGGCCTTTGCCTGCGCGGCAGTGGGCGACGGCTTTCTCGCCTGCGGCTTTGACGGCCAGAACATCCATGCCGTTGACCATTTCGCCCGGGATCCCGAAGGCCTGACCGCGGTGGTAGATATCCGCCGAAGAAGTCGAGCGCGCTTGTGCTGTGCCCATCGCATATTGGTTGTTCTCAATTACGAAGACGACTGGCAGATCCCAGAGGGCGGCCATGTTGAACGTCTCGTAGACCTGACCCTGGTTCGCAGCACCGTCACCAAAATAGGTGAAGGTCACGCCGCCGTTTTCCTTATACTTGTCTGCAAAGGCCAGACCCGCGCCTAGCGGGACCTGAGCGCCAACGATGCCGTGGCCGCCGTAGAAATGCTTCTCTTTCGAGAACATATGCATCGAGCCGCCTTTGCCCTTGGACAGGCCGCCCTCACGCCCGGTCAGTTCGGCCATCACGCCGCCCGGATCCATTCCGCAGGCCAGCATGTGGCCGTGGTCGCGATAAGATGTGATGCGTTTGTCGCCTTCTTTTGCTGCAGCCTCAAGGCCGACAACAACCGCCTCCTGTCCGATGTAGAGGTGGCAGAAACCACCAATCAGACCCATACCGTAAAGTTGCCCCGCCTTTTCTTCGAATCGACGGATCAACAGCATCTCGCGGTAGTAGGTTTTCAGCTCTTCCGCAGAAACGTTTGGTTTCTTTGTGGTTTTTCGCGCAGCCATTGTGGCGATCTCCCCCTTTCGGACAGATAGTTTAGCGTTAAACTATCTTTTAGAGCATTTCTTGCGATCTGGCGAGCGTAAATATGACGCAGCGTAGCTTTGCGCAATTCATGCAGGGGGAGAAGGGGGTTAGCGGATGACGATTTCATCCGCGCGGATCATGCCCAGTACGGATCGGGCCTGTTGATCCAGCAGGTCGAGATCAAGGTAATTGTCCGAGAGGCGACGGGTGAGGTTTTCCATCTCGGAAATCTCAGATTTGAGCGCCGCGAGGTCGCGTGACAGGGCGTCCCGTTCCGCCGAAATCTCAACCCGTCGGAACAGGCCATAGTCTCCCTGGACGGCGGCGAAGGTGAAATATACACCCAGCATAAAAGCCACCGAGAAGAAAAAAACTGCGCCCAAACCGGGCCGATGGGAACGGGACACTCTGTTGACCGCCGTATGAAGTCTGCCTCAATAACGGGCCCTTTGTGGGCCTCTGATTGCACTATGTCACAGGTGATTCGGGATGTGAATCCCCTGATTCGCAAAATTTCTTGGATGAGTCAGATTGTCTCGCGGCACGGGTTGGAACGCGCCGCGATGATCACTGGTCCAGTGCTGCGACACCGGGCAGGGTCTTGCCCTCCATCCATTCCAGGAAGGCACCGCCTGCGGTCGAGATATACGAGAAGTCCTTGGCCGCGCCCGATGCATTCAGCGCGGCAACGGTATCCCCGCCGCCCGCGACCGAGATCAACTGACCCGCGCGTGTCAGCGCAGCGGCTTTTAGGGCGGCGGCGTTGGTGGCGGCGTCAAACGGCTCTAACTCGAACGCTCCAAGCGGGCCATTCCAGATCAAGGTCTGGCTATTGCCGAAGATCTCGGTGATGGCGGCGACGCTTTCAGGGCCTGCGTCCAGGATCATGCTGTCTGCGGGGCACTGATCGGCGGGCAGGACCTGATGCGGGGCGTTTGCTTCGAATTTCTCGGCGACCACCACATCAACGGGCAGTACGATGGTGCAGCCGGATGTTTCGGCCTTGGCCAGAATCGCTGCGGCGGTGTCTTTCATCGCGGTTTCGGCCAGCGATTTGCCGACATCAATGCCCTTGGCGACAAGGAACGTGTTCGCCATACCGCCGCCGATGACCAGATAGTCGACCTTGTCGATCAGGTTGCCCAACAGCTCCAGCTTGGTCGACACTTTCGCGCCGCCAACAACGGCTGTCACAGGGCGTTTTGGTGCGCCCAGAGCGCCCTCCAGCGCCTCAAGCTCGGCCTGCATCAGGCGACCGGCGCAGGCGGGCAGCAAACGGGCCAGCGCCTCGGTCGAGCTGTGGGCGCGGTGCGCGGCCGAGAACGCGTCATTGCAGTAGACATCGCCCAGACGCGCCATGCCAGCGGCCAAATCGGGATCGTTCTTGGTTTCAGCCGCGTGGAAACGGGTGTTTTCCAGCAGAAGCACCTGACCGGGCTGCAATGCGTCGGCGGCCAGTTCAGCCTCAGTGCCCACGCAATCGGCAGCGAACAGGACTTTCGCGCCGAAAGCAGTTGCCAAGGTCGGGACAAGTTGGTTCAGCGACAGGCTTTCACGTCGCTCACCGCCGGGACGACCGAAATGAGCCAGCAGGATGGGTTTGCCACCAGATGCCAGAATGTGCTGCACGGTGGGAACAATACGCTGAATACGGGTGGCGTCGGTTACAACACCGTCAACGACCGGCACGTTGATATCCACGCGGACCAGCACGCGTTTGCCGTTCAGGTCCATATCGTCCAGTGTTTTCCAGCCCATCGCGCAATCCTCGTGTTTTGATACCCTTTGGGCGGTTCTTTTCCTGCATTTTGCCCTCAGGTCAATGCGTCACTTGGCATTCAGGCGCTTGGCGCATAGGTATTTGCGCAAGACAAACGACAGGAGGGCCAGATGGCCGAGATCAAGGATCCCGAAAACACAATCATCATTGAGCTGAAAGACGGCAATGTCGTCATTGAGCTGCTGCCTGACGTGGCGCCTCTGCACAGCGCCCGGATGAAGGAACTGGCCCGTGGGGGCGAGTATGACAACGTGGCCTTCCACCGTGTGATTGACGGCTTTATGGCCCAGACCGGCGACGTTCAGCACGGCGACATGGAAGACGGATTCAACATCCGCATGGCGGGCACAGGCGGGTCGTCTCTGCCGAACGTTCCAGCGGAATTCTCGAAACTGCCGCATGACCGTGGAACTCTGGGCGCTGCGCGCTCGCAGAACCCGGATTCGGCAAACTCGCAGTTTTTCATCAACTTCAAAGATAACCACTTCCTGAACGGTCAGTACACGGTCTATGGCCGCGTGATCGGCGGGATGGAGCATGTAGACGCTATTGTACGGGGCGAGCCGCCTGCGAGCCCGGACCGCATGATCAGCGTCAAGGTAGCGGCAGATGCATAAGCTCGCCGCCGCTTTTGTCCTGCTGGCCAGCCCCGCGCTGGCCACCGGGCTGCAGATCGAGGTTGAGGGTGAGGCCAATGGCACCATCATCATCGACCTGTTTGAAGATGTCGCACCCAAGCACGTTGAGCAGATCACCGCGCTCGCCAACGCAGGTGAGTATGACGGGGTCGTCTTCCACCGCGTGATCGAAGGGTTCATGGCCCAGACCGGTGATGTTCAGTTCGGCAACCAGACCAAGGGCAGCTTCAACGCTGCCAATGCAGGTCGTGGTGGCTCGGACCGTCCTGACTTGCCGGCCGAGTTCTCGGACATCACCTTTGATCGCGGTGTGGTCGGCATGGCGCGGTCTCAGAACCCCAACAGCGCGAACTCGCAATTCTTCATCATGTTCGAGCCGGGACCGTTTCTGGATGGCCAGTACACCGTTGTCGGTCAGGTCACGGACGGGATGGACGTAGTTGATGCGATCAAACGCGGTGCTGGTCAGAACGGCGCCGTTGTCGGCCAGCCCGACGCGATGAAAAAGGTCACTGTGACCGAGTAACGAATAACCCCGGCGCAGGCCATGCGCCGGGGTTTTCTTGTGGGCTAGGGACCTAGATCAGTCGTCGCCCATTGCTTTCCAGATCAACGCACCGATGGCACCCCCGATCAGCGGGGCGACCCAGAACAGCCAGAGCTGTGCAAGGGCGGGGCCATCCGCAAACAGTGCCACGCCCGTGGACCGTGCCGGGTTAACCGACGTGTTGGTGACAGGGATTGAGATCAGGTGGATCAGGGTCAGGGCCAGGCCGATGGCGATCGGGGCAAAGCCCGCAGGTGCTCCGCTGGAGGTGGCCCCCAGAATGATCACGATGAAGAACGCGGTCAGCACGATCTCGATCACCAGCGCAGACATCATGGAATAGCCTTCGGGTGACGCCTCGCCATAGCCGTTTGAGGCAAACCCGCCCACGCCTTCAAAACCAGGCGCGCCACTAACGATCACATACAGCACCACCGCTGCCGCAATTGCACCCAGCACCTGAGCGACCCAATAAGGCAATAGGTCTTTGGCGGGAAAGCGCCCTCCGATCATCAGGCCGAGGCTCACCGCGGGGTTGAAATGCCCGCCCGAGATATGGCCCACGGTATAAGCCATTGTCAAAACGGTCAGGCCGAAGGCGAAGGATACACCAAGCCATCCTATGCCGACATCAGCGACCCCTGCCGCCAGAACTGCGCTGCCGCAGCCGCCCAGAACCAGCCAGAACGTGCCGAAGAATTCGGCCATGAGTTTTGATGACATGAATAGTCCTCCATTAATCAATGAGAACCAGAGTAATTCAAAAACTGTGATTTGTGAAACTTGCGTTTGGGGGAATTTTCACGGCCTGCGCGTCAGTTAGGTATGCCACCCCATGTCGCGGGATCGAGATTGAACAGCGCGGCAAGCTGTTCATAGACATGAGGTGCCGCCTTTTGCAGGGCGAGAGGGCGCTCAAAAAACACCTCGACCGAGACAGCGAAGAACTCCTCATGGCCTTCGGCACCGTAAGGGTCGATGACGGTGCGATGCCCGGCCTCTACTGCCGCGACATGGTCGGAATAGGCCGTTAGAAAGACCTTTTCCCACTCAGCATAGCTCTGTCCCTTTGCCAAGACCGGAACTCCGTTGGTGCCACCCGACAGGTCGTCGATCTGGTGTGCGAACTCATGGAATACCACGTTGTGCCCGTCATGGTCATTCATCGCGCCTTGCTTGCTATGGGCCCATGACAGGATCACCGGGCCACGGTCCCAGCTTTCGCCGGTTCGGATGATCTCTTTCTCAGTGATCACATAACCGCTGCGCCTTTGCTGACGAGACTTAAAAGCATTGGGATAGATCAGAACAGTCGTCAGATTGTCGTACCAGGTGTCGGTGTTCACCACGAGCAGGCAGGCTTGCGCGGCGATGGAGAGTTGCATCTCATCGGTGACTTCCAGCCCGTCGCAACCGTAAAAGCTCACCTGTTCTAAAAACAAGTTGATCTTGCCATCCAGTTTCTCACGCAGGTCGGCAGGAACACGTTGGAGGATGGGGACCTGTGCCGCGATGATGCGCCGGTCGTCTTCGCTGAGAGGCTCGGCCAGAAGTGCTGCACGCGTCTTTTTCTTTGACCAGGACCAATACAGAAAAGCGCCTGCTAGGGCTGCGACAAGAGCAAAAAACATCCACATGGGTGGAGCTTAGCCGTATCAGTTCAAGCTTGGAACTGGATTCAGAGCAAGGCCCACAGTTGAATCGAAAACGCCGCAGGATGGCCTGCGGCGTTTTAAAAATCCGGGTTGGATTTGCTTTACTGTTTGACTTCCGCAGCCGGGTTGGCACCCGGTTTTGCACCGCGGCCAGGGTTCAGGGGATCGTCCTGACGCTGAACCGAACCTTCGAAATGCGCGCCGCTTTCGATGGCGATTGTCTTGTGGATGATGTCGCCTTCGACACGTGCGGTCGAGGTCAGGCGGACTTTCAGGCCACGCACGCGACCTACGATGCGGCCGTTGACAACAACATCGTCTGCAGTGACTTCGCCTTTGATGGTCGCGGTTTCGCCGATGGTCAGCAGATGCGCGCGGATGTCGCCTTCGACAGTGCCTTCAACCTGAATATCACCGGTTGTCTTGATGTTGCCGGTGATATGCAGGTCCGAAGACAGGACCGATGCGGGCGGCTTAGGCTTGGGTGCCGTGCTGGCCTTGGGTTCAGAAGGGGCAGGGGCCGCCGGAGTCGCCGGAGCAGCAGGTTTTGCCGCCTCAGACTCCTTGGATGCGGGCTCGTTGATTTTGCTCTTAGAAAACATTTCTCGCAGCCTTGATGTAAGTCATTGGGTTTACAGGTTTTCCGTTCACGCGCACCTCATAGTGCAAATGCGTGCCGGTGGACCGTCCGGTGCTACCCATATCAGCAATATGATCCCCGCGCGAGACCCTTTGGCCGACCTTAACGTTGATCTTGGTGTTATGAGCGTAAAGTGTCTCAATCCCGAAGGCGTGTTTGATCCTCACAAGGCGTCCAAAGCCGGACTGCCAACCGGCATGGGTGACCACGCCATCTGCGGTTGCAAAGATATCGGTGCCTTGGGGACCCGCGAAATCGACGCCGTTATGCATCCGGCGTCCGCCCGTTTTGGGGTCGCGGCGCGAGCCGTAGCCGCTGGTAAACCGCACAGCGGAATGAACCGGGTTCGCAAAGGGCGCTTTTTCGGCCGCCAGACGATAAAGGTTCAACTGATCCATTTGTTGTAGAAGCTGGTTTGCGCGCACCTCGTCGGCGGAGATGTCACTCTCCTCGCCGCGGGTGCTCAGGGATAAAGGGGTCAGCGGACCGCCCATACCGCTATATCCGCGTCGCACCTCTTCGATGATGCGGTCTGTGGGCATACCCGCCTGGCGGAACATCTTGTCCAGAGGCTCGACCGAGATCACCATCGCCTCTTCCAACTGGCGGAAAATCTCGTCACTGCGTTCCTGCATCAGTCGGATTTCCAGCTCCAGGTCATCGCGCTGGTCCAGCGCATCACGCGCGTCGGCTGCGATCTGATCCCGCTCTTCCGCGGTGCGAGCCAGCGCGTCGGTCATGAATTCCATCTGCGCCGGGGCCGAGGCGGCCACGACGTAGGAGTCCGTTGTATCCGCATCCTGTTGCAGCTTCGCCAGTTCGCCACGGGCCTCTTCGCGTTGCTTCATCGTTGCGCGCAGCGTGGTCTGGATCACCTCGATCCCAGTCTCCAACTCGCGCCGACGGTTTTCCGAGGCCAAAAGCTCGGACTGCATCGCCGAGACCTGCGCCAGTGCAGCGTTGAACCGGTCCTGCGCGGCCAAGGCTTCCTGAGCGCGGGCGTCACGCTCAGCGGACAGGATGTTGAGACGTTCTTGATAGGTGGCCTGATCGCGTTTGGCTTGCTCGCGGAAGTTGCCAGATCCGATACTGTCCATCAGCAGAATCGCTGTGGCGACGGCGGTCCAGCCAACCATGACGGCCACACCGGCCACCGCAGCGATCTGCGTTTCCGAGCTGAGACGGATGTACCGCGTGTCTTTGTCAGATTTCAGAAAAACCCGGCGTTCCGGGAAATGCCGTTCGAGCAGCGAGTGAAATTTAATTGCCAGACGTGTTCTCACGCGTCTTACCTCTCATCCCCAAGATCGGGACCGGTCGTGGTGCAATAGCCGTCCCTTGGACGGGATGCTTAATAGGGTCTCAGCATTCCGGCAAGTTTGTTGACCAATTTGTCGTTGAAGGTGCAGTTTTCCCCCTACGGATCGGCGAAAACCTGCCGAAATTTACCTTTAGACTCAGTCTGAGACCTGACCCGGCGCGGGCATGTCCTCGGTTAGCGGCCAGTAGAAGTCCGGCGGCAATCCTGCCTCGGCACGCTTCTCTTCGTTAAAGGGCGGTTTCAAGGCACCGTGGAAATAGCGCCGAACCAATTGGTGGAAGACGTCCTTGGGGTCGGCGTTTTCGCGTCCACATAGAAAATGGAACCACTTGGAGCCATAGGCGACGTGGCCGACCTCTTCCGCATAGATCACCTCGAGTGCAGCGATGGCCTGTTCCGCCTTTGCCTTGCGAAAGATATCGATCATGCCGGGTGTGACGTCCAGCCCGCGTGCCTCTAGCACCATGGGAACCACTGCAAGGCGGCCCATCAGATCTTCGGCAGTGTCTTCGGCGGCGCGCCACATGCCTGCATGGGCGGGCAGGGCGCCGTAAAGGCTGCCCATCTGTTCCAGACAATCGCACACCATCTCAAAATGGCGCGATTCTTCTTCGGCGCATTTGACCCAGTCATCGTAAAAACCGATCGGCATGGGCACGTGACCGAAGCGGGCAATGATGTCCCAATGCAGATCCACGGCATTCAGTTCAATATGTGCAACAGCGTGCAGGAGCGCGATCCGTCCGGCCTCGGACCCCGGTTTGCGCTTTGGCACTTCGCGCGGTGAGAGTAGCTCGGGCTTTTTAGGGCGTGCAGGGTTCAAAGGCGGGGTTGCGGTGCCGATTTCAATCGCGTCACCCTCGCCCTTACGCGATGCGAACCAAGCGGCGGCATGGCGTTTGGACAGGGCGGTTTTCTCCCGCCCGTCCGCTGTTGTCAGAACCTCGGTTGCCATCTGGGTCAGTGTTTTGGGCACGGGTACGCTCCGCCTTGTCGTGTCGGGGCCGGGGATAAACCGGATGGCGCGCGGGGTCGAGGGGGCTACATCGCCTTGACGGCCTCAAGTACCGCATCCACGTGGCCCGGCACTTTGACCTTGCGCCAGACTTGAGCGATGCGGCCCTCGGCGTCGATCAGGAAGGTCGAGCGTTCGATGCCCATGGATTTGCGGCCATACATGTTCTTTTCGACCCAGACGCCGTAATCATCGCAGACGGTCGAGTTTTCATCCGACAGCAAAGGCGTGGTCAGGTCGTGTTTGGCGACGAACTTGTCATGTTTGGCAACGCTATCGCGCGAGATGCCGAAGACCTGAGCGCCCGCATCGGCAAAGGCCTGAAGCTGCTCCGAAAAACCGATGGATTCCTTGGTGCAGCCCGGCGTATCATCGCGGGGATAAAAGAATAAAACGACGGTACTGCCGCGCAGATCCGCGAGGGATACCTCACCGCCGCCGTCTCGGGGAAGGGTGAAATCAGGGGCCATGTCTGAAACGTCGGGCATTGGAAACTCCGCTAAAGGTTTTTAAACGCTGCCCGATATCATAGGGCAACGCGGACGGGTTGAAAGGCGTGGAACGCAAATTGGTGCAGCAGGATCAGGACAATAGCGAAGAGGTTGGCCAACCGAAACGCCGCCGCTCGCGCCGTCGGACGGCGGGCATCTGGACGTTGCGCGGCGTTGTTTTGCTGGTCGTTCTGGCTGTGGTCACGGGGTTCATGGTGCTGGGCCAGCGCATGCACGCCCCGGCCTGGCTGCGCAGTCACGTTGAGGCGCGGTTGGAGGAGAATCTGGGTGGCCTCCAGATCCGCTTTGGCGATGTTAGCTTTATCATTCACGAAGGCTGGCGGCCCCGTTTGCGACTGACGGATGTGTCCATCAGTGATCAGGCCGGACAACAGATCGCCCAAGTGTCGGACATGCGGGCCAGTCTTGCGATGCGGCCCTTGCTGCGGGGTCATGTGCGGCCCAAGCGGATCATACTCAGCGGAGCGCAGATCGCCCTGACCCGAGGTGAGGACGGCGCGCTGACGCTGACAGTGGGCACTGGCAGCGCGCCGGTGCAAAGCGCGTCGAACCTGGCCGAATTGATCGAGGCCGGGGATGAGGTGTTCCTGTCTCCGGCCCTGTCTGCGCTGACCTCGGTGCAGTTGGATGCGATCACGCTGGACTATCGCGATCTGCGGTTGGGGCGGTCCTGGATATTGGACGGCGGCCACATTCAGCTTACCCGCAATGACGATGACATGCGGTTGGCCACCGGGTTCTCGGTCCTGTCGGGGCGCGATTTTGTCAGCCAGATCGAGGCGAACTATACTAGCATTCTGGGCACGCCCGAGGCGCGCTTTGGCGTGACGATCACCGACCTCCCGGCCGAGGATATCTACGGCCAAAGCCCGGCGCTGGCGTGGTTGCAGGTTCTGAAAACGCCGATCTCGGGCGCGGTGCGGGGCAGTGTGGATGGTTCAGGCGCGTTCGGCCCTGTTTTCGCGACGCTCAATCTGGGGGCCGGGGCGGTTCAGCCGAACCCCGAGACACGCGCCATCCCGTTCGACTCTGCGCGCACCTATTTCACCTATGACCCCAACCGGCAGGAGCTGGACTTCAACGAGGTCTCGATCGATTCCGCATGGGGATCGGTGCAGGCCACGGGCAAAGCCTATCTGCAAGGGGTGGAAAACGGCACGCTCGACAGTCTGGATGGGCAGTGGAGCCTGACGGGGATCAACGTCAACCCGGCCAACCTCTTCCCCGAGCCTCTGAACCTGAAAAGGGCCGATCTGGACGTTCAGATGAAATTCGCCCCTTTCCGGCTGCGCGTAGGTCAGATGACGATCGAGGATGGCGGCCACCGCGTGCGGGCCTCGGGTCTGCTGGTCGGGCTGGCCGATGGCTGGTCGGCCGATCTGGATGCGCATCTCAACCAGATGAATTCGGATGAGGTTCTGAACTACTGGCCCGAGCGTCTGGCACCGAAGCCGCGGGAATGGGTGACCAAGAACCTCTCCAAGGGGGCGTTGTCGGATATGGATTTCGCGCTGCGTCTGCGGCCCGACAACAAACCCGACATCTATCTGGATTTCGGGTTCGAGGATGCCACCATCCGTTTTGCCAAGACGCTGCCTCCGGTCGTAGGCGCGCAGGGGCAGGCCAGCCTGATTGACGACCGCTTTACCGCAACAGCACAGCAGGGTGTGGTGATGGCCGATCAGGGCGGGGCGGTGGATGCGTCGGGGACGTCGTTTATCATTCCCGATACCGAAATCAAAAAAAATACGCCGGGTATTGCACGGATAAGTGCAACGGGGGGTGTCACTGCCGCGCTATCACTACTGGATCGCCCGCCGCTTAGCCTGCTCAGCAAGGCGGGGCTGCCGGTCGATATGGCCGAGGGAAATGTGGTGCTTTCGGGCACGTTGTCCTTGCCGCTGATCAAGGGTCTCAAGTTTCAGGACACGCAGTTTCACTTTACAGGCAGCCTCGGCGACCTGCGGAGCGACCGTCTGGTGCCGGGATTTTCCGTCAGCGCACCGATGCTGGAGTTGTCCGGAGACCAGACTGGAGTGCAAATCGAAGGGCAGGGCCTGTTCGGCGATGTGCCCATGCAGGCCAAATGGCAACAGCCGATTGATGGCGAGACGGCGCAGCGCAGCACCTTGACGGGGCAGATCGAGCTGTCTCAGCGCCTGATGGCTGAATTGAAGGCCGGATTGCCGCAAAGCTTCCTAAGCGGGTCTGGCACGGCTGATTTTACGCTCGGTATCGGTGCAGGCGCACCGCCGCAACTGTCGGCCTATTCCGATCTGGTTGGCGTCACGCTGGCTATACCCGAGCTGGGATGGCGCAAACCCGCGTCGACCAGCGGCACGTTGACTGCTGATGCAACACTGGGCGATGGGCTGAAGGTTGATGCCCTGAACCTACAGGCGGCGGGGTTGCGGACCGCAGCGTCGATCACCTTTCGGGACGGGGATTTTGACCGTGTTTCCTTCAGTTCCTTCGATCTGGGCAACTGGCTGGCTGTACCGGCTGAGCTGATCGGGCGGGGCAATGCCGCACCTGACATTCGCGTTCTCGGCGGGGTGCTGAACCTGGGCCGCGCCACGTTCGGCGGTTCCGAGGGCGGCAGCAGCGGCTCGGGCGCTGGCCCGAATCTCGACGTAACGCTTGACCGTCTGCAAGTCACCGAGGGCGTGGCGCTGACCGGCTTCAAAGGCGCCTTTCAAACGACCGGAGGGGTCAACGGTACCTTCAACGCTCGTGTCAACGGAGGGGCTGCCATGCAAGGCCGCCTCACCCCGCGGGGCGCGCGCAGCGCGGTAGAGCTGACCTCGAACGATGCCGGCGCCGTCTTGCGCTCGGCGGGTTTGCTGACGCAAGCAAGGGGCGGAACGTTGGACGTACAGTTGGAGCCGGTCGCGGCAGCTGGCAGCTATGACGTGATCCTGAGTATCGTCAGCACCCGTATTCAGGATGCGCCTGCGATGGCTGCACTGCTGAACGCAATCAGTCTGGTCGGGTTGCTGGACGAGATGGCTGGCCAGGGCATTTTCTTCTCGTCCATCGACAGCCGGATGCGGATCACCCCGACCGAGGTAAAGATTCTCAGCGGAAGTGCTGTTGGCCCGTCCATGGGCCTGTCTTTTGACGGAACGGTGAATACGGTGGCCGGGACGCTGAACCTGCGGGGTGCCATTTCCCCGATCTACCTGCTGAATGCGGTTGGCAGCGTCTTTACCAAAAAGGGCGAGGGGGTCATCGGGTTCAATTATTCCCTTACGGGGCCTTTGGCAGACCCGAAGGTCTCGGTGAACCCGCTGTCGGGCCTCGCGCCGCTGTTCCTGCGCAACCTTCTGCGTCCTCCGGCCCCTACGGTTTCAGATGGGCCGAACGCTCAACCGCGCAAACCTGACGAACCCAAGCGAACTTACGGCGCCCCGAAAAGCGACCGCTAGGGATATGGCCGAATCTCTTGCGGCCTTGTATGGCGCGGCCATGAAACTCAGCGATTTTGATTTCCACCTGCCCGAAGACCTGATTGCCACCCGGCCCGCCAACCCGCGCTCGTCCGCGCGTTTGCTGGTGGCCGAGCGCGAGGCGATCTCGGACAGCCATGTGTTCGATCTGCCCAACTGGCTGCGCCCCGGCGATCGGCTTGTGTTGAACGATACGCGCGTGATCCCGGCAAGGCTCAGCGGACGGCGGCACCGCGACAGCGCGCAGGGGCCGGTTTCCGCTGCGATCGAGGCGACGTTGCTGGAGCCTCAGGCGGATGGGTCCTGGACCGCGCTGATCAAGCCGTTGAAAAAGGTCAAACCGGGCGAAGAGATCGTGTTCTCCGACGATCTCAGTGCGACTCTGGGCCGGGTCGAGGACGGGCAAGCCTATCTCCAGTTTAACCTCAGTGGTGAGGATTTCGACGCCGCCCTTGAACAGGCCGGTGCTATGCCTTTGCCACCGTACATCGCCGCCAAACGTCCAGCGGATGAGCAGGACAAGACGGATTACCAAACCATCTGGGCGCGCAACTCGGGCGCTGTGGCCGCACCAACCGCGTCGCTGCATTTTGACGATGCGCTGATGGCGGCACTGGCCGAGCGCGGGGTGGAGTTCAGCCTCGTGACCCTGCATGTGGGCGCGGGCACGTTTTTGCCGGTCAAGGTCGAGGATGTGACAACTCATAAGATGCATTCCGAGTGGGGCCGGGTCAGTCAGCAGGCCGCTGATGAGATCCGCGCCACCAAAGAGGCAGGGGGCCGGGTGATCCCGGTCGGCACCACCGCACTGCGTCTGATCGAAAGTGCGGCGCGCAGTGGGCAGATCGCGCCTTGGGAAGGGGAAACCGACATCTTCATCTATCCGGGCTTTCAGTTCCATGTGACAGACGCACTGATGACCAATTTCCACCTGCCCAAATCGACCCTGCTGATGCTGGTTTCGGCCCTGATGGGGCAAGAGCGTATGCGGTCCGTCTATGCCCATGCGATTGAACAGAAATATCGCTTCTTCTCGTATGGGGATTCATCCCTTCTGATCCCCTAAAACCCTCAGCCGCGACACTGTCAGACAGGGAATGTCGTAGACAGGCGCGATCTGCATTTGTTTTGATCGCAAAACGACTCGCAATTCAGCTTGGCACATCCCGGAGGCCCAAATGATTCAGGTTCTGTCCACCGCTTGGGCGCTTCTTCTCGGCATGGGTTTGCTGATGGTCGGCAACGGTCTGCAAGGTACGATTCTGGGTGTTCGCGGTGAAATCGAAGGTTTCTCGACCCTTGAGATGTCCTTTGTGATGTCGGCCTATTTCATGGGGTTTCTGGGCGGATCGCGCCTCGCACCTGAGATGATCCGCAGGGTCGGCCATGTGCGTGTCTTCGCAGCCCTGGCCTCTTTCATTTCAGCGGTCATGATCATGTATCCGATGCTGACCGACCCGATCGCGTGGTTCCTGGGGCGTGCCGTGATCGGCTTCTGTTTCTCGGGCGTGTACGTGACCGCTGAAAGCTGGCTCAACAACGCGGCCAGTAATGAAAACCGGGGGCAGGCACTGTCGCTCTATATGATTGTGCAGATGCTGGGGATCATTTCGGCTCAGGGGTTGGTTCTGCTGGGCGATCCAGCAGGGTATGAGACTTTTGTGATCGCGTCGATCCTCGTTTCCGTCTCGTTCGCGCCGATCCTTTTATCGATTTCTCCAACCCCTGCATTCGATACCACCAAACCCATGACCCTGCGCGAGTTGATGGGCAAATCCCCCTTGGGCTGTGTGGGCATGTTCCTGTTGGGTGGAGTGTTCTCGGCGCAGTTCGGCATGGCGGCGGTCTATGGCGCGCGTGCTGGGCTGAGCCTGATCGAGATTTCGACCTTCGTGGCCGCCTTCTACATCGGCGCTATCGTGCTGCAATACCCGCTGGGATGGTTCTCGGATCGGATGGATCGGCGTTTTCTGATCCTGCTGGCGGCAGCCATGGGGGGTGCCAGTGCCGTAGCTGGCATGCTATTCGGGGTGAATTTCCCGATCCTTCTGGTTACCGCTTTCTTTATTGGTGGTATGTCAAACCCGCTCTATTCCCTGCTAATCGCCCATACGAACGATTTTCTGGATCGTGAGGACATGGCCGCTGCATCTGGTGGTTTGCTTTTCATCAACGGTTTGGGCGCGATTGCTGGCCCGCTGATTACAGGTTGGTTGATGGGGGACGGGATCTTTGGACCTCCTGGCTTTTTCCTGTTCATCGCGGCGTTGCTGTTCGCGATGGCCGGCTACGCAATGTATCGCATGACGCAGCGCGCGGCGATCCCAGTCGACGAAACCGGCACCATGTCGCCTCTGTACCCGTCCGCATCCCCCGTTGCGCTTGAGGTGGCCCAGGAAGTGGCCATCGAAGCCGCCGAGGCCGAGGAGGACGCACAAGATGTTTCCGCTAACGCCTAAATATGTCCGAAATGTAGTAATATTTTACTGTTACAAATCTGTAAAACAGCCTTAAATGACCTTACGTCCCTGGGGAGGGCAACACACGGAGTTAAGGGCAATGGTTGGTCCTGAAGACGTATTGAGTTTTTGGTTGGATGAGGTCGGCCCCAAGGGGTGGTACATGCAGGACGACGCGCTGGATCAGCAGATCCGCGACCGTTTCCTGACCACTTGGGAAGCCGCGGCAGAGGGCAAGTTTTCGCTCTGGCTGACATATCCTAGCGGGTCGCTGGCCTATATCATCCTAACAGACCAATTCCCGCGTAACATGTTCCGGGGTGAGGCACGGGCCTTTTCGTCGGATCGGGCGGCTCTGGCCGCAGCGAAATGTGCGGTGGACAAGGGCTGGGATATGAAAATCGACGAACCCGCGCGGCAGTTCTTTTATCTGCCGATGATGCATTCCGAGAACCTGTGTGATCAGGAACGCTGTGTGCGTCTGATTTGCCAGAACCTCAGCAGCGAAGATTCCAGCAACCTGCTGCACGCGCGCGCGCATCGTGAGGTAATCCGAAAATTCGGACGCTTCCCCTATCGGAATGAGGCCCTGTCACGTACCCCAACCGTGCATGAGACCGCCTATGTCGACATGGGCGGCTATGGCGCCACTGTGCGCGAGTTGCAAGCAGCCGGTTAACTTTCGGGCCCGCATCCGCGGATAGCAATGATCCGGTCGGCTACCACGTCGGCCGAGGTCTCAATTGCATGGTCAATTAATTGGTCAGGTGATTCCGCCAACTCTGCAAACCGGGTCTGAACGGTCTGCAGCTTGGTTTCTATCGTTTCCAGCTTGTCCAGCGTATTGGACATTCGCAGAGAAACGACGGTGTTGCTCACCAGACCGTCCTCTTGAATGCGGGCCAAATCACTGCGCAGTCCGGAAAGCTGCTCGCGAATACCCTGCGCCTCGTCCTGCAACGGGGCGACAACTTGTAGCTTTTCCGACAGCCCCGAGGTGACGTCCTCCACCGTCGAAGCCAGTTTCCAACCCAAAAACAGGCAAAGTGCGACAAGGATCAGCGTTGCATTCAGAAGTGCAAGGAGAAGGTCTTTGAGGGTCTTGGCCATGATAAGTCTTTCGAATTCTTTGTGAATATATGGTGGGCAGAGGCCCTAGCTGTTCTTTTCTAGCCTTTGAAAAAGCTTGGGTATAGGCTGAAAACTGCACGTATCGACCCTAACGTACCGGCGTCGCTTTTGTCGCGGTATGTCTATATTGATGCGCTGTGAAAAATAGTTTAATGCTAAACTAAATTTCAAACCGACCTGGGCCGAGAGGGACACATGGCTGAAAAATCTTTTGATCTGATCGTAATCGGTGCTGGTCCGGGCGGCTATGTGGCCGCAATCCGCGCGGCACAGCTGGGCCTCAAAACCGTCGTGGTCGAGCGAGAGCATCTGGGCGGCATCTGTCTGAACTGGGGCTGCATTCCCACCAAGGCAATGCTGCGCTCCTCAGAAGTCTTCCACCTGATGGAGCGCGCGAAGGACTTTGGTCTGACGGCAGACAAGTTCGGTTACGATCTGGACGCGGTGGTCAAACGCTCACGTGGCGTTGCCGGCCAGTTGTCGGGTGGGATCGGCCACTTGCTCAAGAAGAACAAAGTCAGTGTCGTGATGGGCGAGGCGACGATTACCGCAAAGGGCAAAGTTTCGGTGAAAACCGAGAAGGGCACCGAAGAGTTGACCGCCAAGAACATCGTCCTCGCCACCGGTGCACGAGCGCGTGAGCTTCCGGGGCTGGAAGCGGATGGCGATTTGGTCTGGACTTACAAACACGCTCTGCAGCCGCCGCGGATGCCCAAGAAACTGCTTGTCATCGGCTCAGGCGCCATCGGCATCGAATTTGCCAGCTTCTACAACACGCTGGGCGCGGATACGACCGTGGTTGAAGTGATGGACCGCGTGCTTCCGGTTGAAGATGCCGAGATAAGCGCCTTCGCGAAGAAAGCCTTCACCAAGCAGGGCATGACCATCATGGAGAAGGCGATGGTCAAGCAGCTTGATCGCGGCAAGGACAAGGTCACCGCGCATATCGAAGTCAAAGGCAAGGTCGAGAAGCACGAGTTCGACACGGTAATCTCGGCCGTTGGCATTGTCGGCAATGTCGAGAATCTGGGACTGGAAGCACTGGGTGTGAAAATCGACCGCACCCACGTTGTCACAGACGAATTCTGCCGCACCGGCGTTGATGGTCTCTATGCGATTGGCGATATCGCCGGCGCGCCTTGGTTGGCTCATAAAGCCAGCCACGAAGGTGTCATGGTGGCCGACCTGATTGCAGGCAAACACGCGCATCCGGTCAAACCCGAAAGCATCGCAGGTTGCACCTATTGTCACCCGCAAGTGGCCTCGGTTGGCTATACCGAAGCCAAGGCCAAAGAGCTGGGCTACGACATCAAGGTGGGCCGCTTCCCGTTCATCGGGAACGGTAAAGCGATCGCGCTTGGAGAGCCTGAGGGCATGATCAAGACGATCTTCGACGCCAAGACCGGTGAGCTGTTGGGCGCGCATATGATCGGCGCGGAAGTGACCGAGATGATTCAGGGCTACGTGGTCGGTCGCCAGTTGGAGACGACGGAAGAAGACCTGATGAACACGGTCTTCCCGCATCCGACACTGTCAGAAATGATGCATGAAAGCGTTCTGGATGCGTATGATCGCGTGATCCATATGTAAGGGGTTAGGGGGCGCTGCCCCCGTCGCGGCAAGCCGCGACTCCCCCGGGATTTTTATAGCCAGATGAAGCATGAGATCCGTCCTTCATCTGGCCGAAAATACCTCGGAGCGCGAGGCAGAGCCTCGCAAAAGACTTCTACGAATTCAAAGCATCGAGAATGCGGGCCCAAGAGCGAATGCCCTTGTGGAAGCTTTTGACATCGTATTTCTCATTCGGAGAGTGGATGGCATCGTCGTCATTGGCGTAGCCGACCAGCATCGAATCCAGGCCCAGAACGGTGTCGAAGTAACCAACAACCGGGATTGAGCCGCCCATTCCGGTGAACACGGCTTCGCGGCCCCATTCGTCAGACAGCGCATCACGTGCCGCTTCGAATTCAGGGCGATCGAGATTCATGACCGAGGCTGGGGACCCTTCGAGGTCATTGTCCCAGACAACTTTGGCGTCCGGCGACAGGCGTTCTTCTACGTGCTTGCGGATTTTGTCGCGCAATGCGTCGGGGTCCATGTCACCGACTAGGCGGCAGGTGATTTTGCAATGGGCCTCTGACGGGATCACCGTTTTCGATCCGGCACTGTTGTAGCCGCCCCACAGGCCGTTGACCTCAAGCGTTGGGCGTGCCCATTGCTGTTCCAGCGTGGAATAACCTTTTTCGCCATGCGGTTGGCTATATCCCACCGAGTTCAGGTATTCGGCTTCGTCAAAACCGCAGTTTTCCCACTGGCGCAATTGATCTGCCGGGACCTCGTGAACGCCTTCGTAGAAACCTTCGACAGCGACCCGTCCGGTCTCATCGTCATAGAAGGAAGCCACGATCTTGGACAATTCGCGCAGCGGGTTCAGGCCGGGGCCGCCGTAGTGGCCGGAATGCAGGTCGATGCGGGGGCCGACGATGGTGAACTCATCCTTCAGCATGCCGCGCAATTGCGACGCGATAGAAGGCACTCCGCGTGACACCATCGAGGTGTCGCAAACCAGGGCCAGATCGGCCTGCAATTCGTCTTTGTTCGCTTCGAGGAACGGCACCAGCGAGGGCGAGCCTGATTCCTCTTCACCTTCAAAGAAAAAGGTGATGCGGCAGGGTAGGGTGCCGTGGACAGCTTTCCAAGCGCGGCAGGCCTCGACAAAAGTCATCAGCTGGCCCTTGTCGTCGGATGAACCACGGCCTCGAATGACGGGTCCATTTTCGGTCTCCTCGATGGCGGGGTCGAACGGATCGCGGTTCCACAGGTTCAGCGGATCGACGGGTTGCACATCATAATGCCCGTAGAACAGCACATGTGGGCCTTCGTTATCGTCACCCACATGACCCACAACCATAGGATGACCGGGTGTTTCGCGCTTTTCCGCTGCAATACCAATGCCCTGCAGGTCCGAGACCAGCCAGTCTGCAGCCTTGTCGACCTCGGCCTTGTAAGCGGGATCGGTTGAGATCGATTGGATGCGCAACAGCTCCATCAGGCGATCGATCGAGGTTTGCAGATCAGAGTCGATCCGGTTCAGCACGGCGTCTAGCGACATAACAGGGCTCCTGCTAGAGAATGATTTGCGCGAACCCTATCAGTGTTGGCGCTGCCGTCCAGAGCAGAGTGCGCAGTACTGCCCCGTAGTGAATGGCTGAAGTTAAGCTTCTGTACCTGCGTCGTTTCCCCGCGTCTTTTAGACGTAAGTTTACTTGCTGCGCGGCTATGAAGCTTATATTTGATGCAAATCAAAGTTGGGTTCTAACTAGCGGCTTTAATAAGGTCGAACGTGCGAACACAAAGCTGCTTTAGGGGCAATGCCCTGTAAGGTGGCGGAATACAGGCTTTGGGTGAGGGGTTTGCCCGAGGCGATCAAGGAGGGTCCGTTGGACTATACTGCTCAGCTCGATTCAGCGATTGCCAGGCTGCATAACGAAGGACGTTACCGGACCTTTATCGATATCGAACGCCGCAACGGGCACTTCCCGCATGCCGTTCGGACCCGTCCCGATGGAACACAACAGAACATTACCGTGTGGTGCGGCAACGACTATCTTGGCATGGGCCAGCACCCGGTTGTTCTGAACGCAATGCACGAAGCCGTCGATGCGGCGGGTGCAGGCTCGGGCGGAACACGCAACATCTCGGGCACGACTGTATATCACAAGCGTCTTGAGGCCGAGCTGGCCGATTTGCATTGCAAAGAATCCGCTCTGCTGTTCACCAGCGCCTATATCGCCAATGACGCGACGCTTTCGACCTTGCCGAAACTGTTCCCGGGGCTGATCATCTATTCGGACGCGCTGAACCATGCCTCGATGATCGAAGGCGTGCGGCGCAATGGCGGCGCCAAGCGCATCTTCCGCCACAATGACGTCGCCCACCTGCGTGAGCTGCTCGAAGCAGACGACCCCAAAGCCCCCAAGCTGATCGCATTTGAGTCGGTCTACTCCATGGATGGCGATTTTGGCCCGATCGAAGAGATTTGCGATCTGGCAGATGAATTCGGTGCGCTTACCTATATCGACGAGGTCCACGCGGTTGGCATGTACGGCCCGCGCGGTGGTGGTGTGACCGAGCGTGACCGTCTGGCGCATCGCATCGACATCATCAATGGCACTCTGGCCAAAGCCTATGGCGTTATGGGGGGCTATATCGCCGCCAGCGAAAAGATGTGCGACGCCGTGCGTTCCTACGCGCCGGGGTTCATCTTTACCACCTCTCTGCCGCCCGCTGTTGCGGCTGGTGCGGCGGCCTCGGTCGCGCATCTGAAAGTGACACCGGAACTGCGCGAGCAGCATCAGACACAGGCCAAAATCCTGAAACTGCGTCTGAAAGGCTTGGGCCTGCCGCTGATCGACCATGGCAGCCACATCGTGCCTGTTATCGTCGGTAACCCAGTCCATACCAAAATCCTGAGCGACCGCTTGCTGGATGACCACGGTATCTATGTGCAACCGATCAATTTCCCGACGGTTCCACGTGGTACAGAGCGCCTGCGCTTCACCCCATCTCCGGTCCATGGACCTGGTGAGATGAACCGCCTGGTTCAGGCGATGGACGAACTTTGGTCACATTGTGCGCTAAATCGCGCCGAACTTGCCGGTTAACCTCACGCTAAAGTGTGCAACGTGTTTGCCGCGTGTTAAGCTTACGCTAACAAAATAAGTGGACGAATCGTTATGGGGACGATTCGCCATTAGCGTGAAACACGCGACAGGCAAAATGGGGCGGCAGGAATGATTGGGCGCAGATCACAGCGCGATTCCGAAGAAGGTGTGGAAGTCAGACCAAAGGGTTTTGACGACTACGAAGTACGGCTTGGTGATCAGATGCGCGGCGAGCGCGCCACCATGGGCAAATCCCTTTTAGATGTTCAGCGCGAACTGCGGATCAAAGCCAACTACATCGCTGCCATCGAAAACGCCGATCCTGATGCGTTCGATACACCCGGCTTCATCGCCGGGTATGTGCGTTCTTACGCACGGTATCTGGGCATGAACCCGGATGAGACCTTTGCCGCCTTTTGCAAGGAAAGCGGCTTTGAGGTCGCGCATGGCATGTCCGCCGAGGCCTCGGTCGTGCGCAAACCGACCGGAGATCTTCCGGCCCGTGGCCCGATGGGGCGGGATCCGTTTGTGTCTCCGAACACGCCATATATCCCTGGCAAAGAATCTTTTGTCAGTCAGGTTGAACCGCGCGCGATTGGCTCATCCCTAGTGTTGCTGGCCGTTATCGGCGGCATTGGCTATGGCGGCTGGGCCGTGCTGAACAAAATCCAGCAGGTGCAGGTCAGCCCGGTTGAGCAAGCTCCTGTTGTTCTGTCGGACCTAGACCCCCTTGATGCGGCGCGTAGCACTGACACCGTCGAGACCGCTTCGACCGAAGCGCTGGATCGCCTCTATCGCCCGCAAGCGCTGGATGTGCCGGTGATGGTCGCACGGGATGCTCCGATTTCCACGCTTGACCCGCGGACCGTTGGCACATTCCGCCCGCCGGAACTGCCCGAGGTTCAGGTGGCCGAATTGCACACGGTTGAACGCCCGGCCTTGCCGCAGGTGGTTGAGCAGCTGGATACGACGTTGAAGATTGTCGCCGTGAACCCTGCGTGGATGCGCGTCACGGCCGCCGATGGCAGCGTGATCTTCGAAGGTACGCTCGGCACGGTAGAACAGGGCAGCGTGTTCGAAGTGCCGCTGACCGAAGAACCTCCTCTGTTGCGGGCCGGGGCGTCGGGTTCGGTGTTCTTTTCGATGAATGGTGAGCATTTCGGTCCGGTTGGTGCCCCTGGCACTGTGGCGAAGGGCGTCGTCCTGTCCAAGGACGCGGTGGCTGAGACCTATGCCGTCGCCGATCTCGAGGCTGAACAGAACAGTGCCCTCAAGCAATTGGTTGCCGAACTTCAGACGCAAGTAACCGACGAGCCTGCCGAATAGTCTTGCCATTGCTCTAGTCCGGTTGCCGAACTATCTATGAGGCAACCTAGGCAGATGCGGACCACTCTTCATGTCGCTCAACCACGTACGTCCCTGGCGCGATATCTACCGCCGTAAATCCCGCCAGATCATGGTCGGCAACGTGCCGGTCGGCGGCGATGCTCCGATTGCCGTTCAGACCATGACCAACACCCTGACCACTGATGTGGCGGCAACGGTCGCGCAGGTTCAGGCTGCGGCTGAGGCTGGGGCCGATATCGTGCGGGTCTCGGTCCCGGATGAGGACTCGGCCAAGGCGCTGAAAGAGATCGTGCGCGAAAGCTCGGTTCCCATCGTGGCTGACATTCACTTTCACTATCGCCGCGGCATCGAAGCGGCCGAAGCCGGCGCCGCTTGCCTGCGGATCAACCCGGGCAATATCGGCAACGAACAACGCGTGAAAGAAGTCATAAAGGCCGCCCGCGACCACAATTGCTCGATCCGCATCGGGGTGAATGCGGGGTCGCTGGAAAAGCACCTGCTTGAGAGATATGGCGAGCCCTGTCCCGAGGCGATGGTCGAGAGCGGGTTGGAGCATATCCGCATTCTGCAGGACAATGATTTCCACGAATTCAAGATCAGCGTGAAGGCCAGCGACGTGTTCCTGTCGGCGGCGGCCTATCAGGGCATTGCTGAGGCCACGGATGCCCCCATACACCTTGGCATCACCGAGGCCGGAGGGTTGGTAAGTGGCACCATCAAATCCGCCATCGGGCTGGGCAACCTGCTGTGGATGGGGATCGGAGATACGATCCGTGTCAGCCTGTCCGCCGACCCGGTCGAAGAGGTCAAGGTTGGCTTTGAAATCCTGAAATCGCTGGGCCTGCGCCATCGCGGCGTCAACATCATCTCTTGCCCCTCCTGCGCGCGTCAGGGGTTCGACGTGATCAAAACCGTCGAGGCGCTGGAGCATCGTCTGGAACACATAAAGACGCCGATGTCCCTGTCGATCATCGGTTGCGTCGTCAACGGCCCGGGCGAGGCACTGATGACCGATGTCGGCTTCACCGGCGGCGGAGCAGGGTCGGGCATGGTCTATCTCGCAGGTAAGGCTAGCCACAAGATGTCGAACGACCAGATGATCGATCACATCGTGGAAGAGGTCGAGAAAAAGGCCTCTGAGCTGGATGCGGCAGAGGAGGCTGCAGAGTAGCTACACTGCGGGCATTTGCTGCGTCGCACAATGAATGCCTCCGCCCAGTTCGCCCAGTATGTCGACATTCAATGAAACGACCTCGCGCCCGGGGTAGTGACGCCCAAGGGCATTGCGCGCAATTTTGTCCGTTTCACTATCTCCGAACTCGGCAATCACCACTGCACCGTTGCAGACATAGTAGTTTGCATATGAGGCTACGAATTCCGGGTCTTGAACACGACGTTCGAAAGGTTCGGGGATTACGTCGATCTGCAAGCCTTCGTCCGCAAGCCGATCATGAGTGTCCAGTGCAGCTAGGTGAAACGGATCACCCATGTCTGGTTCATCTGGAAGGTTGATGAGAACGCGCCCCGGCCCTGTAAAGCGGGCGAGGCTATCAATATGGTAGTCGGTGATATCTTCGCCCAAGACACCTTCGGACCAAATGATGCGGTCAGCGCCATAAGCTGCCAGCAGACGGCTTTCGATTTCGCCGCGTGTCATGCCAGGATTGCGGTTTTCATTCACCCAAGAGCTTTCATGCGCCATGAGCAGCCCATGCCCATCCTGCTCGACCCCACCAGCCTCGCCTTGCAAACCGGTGGGTCGCAGAGTTAGGCCTAACCGATCCGCGACCCTGCTGGCTACTTTTGCATCGAGGGCGTGGAGTTGCTTTTGCCCCCAGCCATTGAATTGGATTTGGCTGATGGCCAGTTTGCCTTGTCCGTCTACGACAAAAACCGGACCGGAGTCTCGGCACCAAAGGTCTTCGGTAGGGATGTCCCAAAGCTCGACCTGCGAAGAAAGCCTCCTGCGGGCGGCGTTTTGATGTTCTTCTGCAGCCAACATCGTTACAGGCTCAAAAGCCGCGATCGCGTTGGCAATGTCCGCAATTGTCTGTTGTACCAAGTCTAGAAATATGGGGTCGCGATAGACTTTTCTACTGCTGGGCCATTGCATGAAAGTGCGCTGATGACGCATTTCCTCGGCCGGTACGTAGTAGCCAGAACGAGGCTGGGTTGAGGATTGACTTGGCAAACCCACAACTCCCAGCGCCCCTCCGGCAATCAAAAGCTGTCGACGATTCACTTCGGGAGTCTACCCTTGTTCAGCCCGCACTCCGTCTGCGATCTGCTGCATCTGATCTGCGGGTAGGAAGCCGCGCAGCATTTCGGTGCCTAGAACGAAGGACGGCGTGCCGGTGATCTGCATGCGTTGTGCCAGTTCTCGGGTGCGGGTGATCTCTTCGGTGACCTGGTTGCTGTCCATCGCGGCGATGATGGCGTCGCTATCCAGCCCAAGCCCGTCTGAGATACGGCGCAAGGTCACTTCGCTGGGTTCTCCGCTGAATTCCATAAGGGCGTCGTGGACCTGTTTATAGGCGTCATCCCCGGCGACATGTTTGGTTGCCACGGCGAAGCGTGAGGACAGAACTGAGGCATCGCCCAGAATCGGGAACTCTTTTATCACAAGACGGATATTACCGTCTTCGGCCAACAGGCTGGCCACCTCGGGCACGGCGCGGCGGCAATAGCCGCAACGGTAGTCCATGAACTCGACCAGGGTGATGTCGCCATCCGGATTACCGCCCACCCAGCTATAGCCGTCATTGAACAGCTCATCCGCGTTCGAAGCGACCAGATCGCGGTCGGCCTGCTCCTGGGTCGCTGCGTTGCGCTCCTCCAGAATGGTGATCGCTTCGATGATCACTTCGGGGTTTTCCAGCAGATACTCGCGCACCTGCGCTCCGAACTCGGCCTTTTCGGCGTCGCTGAGCGCGTTGAGGTCTAGCGCCTGCGCCGAAGTCGATATCAGGGAAAGCCCCAAAAGGGCGGGGGCTGCATGTTTCAGGATCATTTGCGTTTCCTTTTCGCTTTCTCTGCGCGTTTCGAGGCAATCAACACATCTTGTGCCCTTTGCCAACCCGGTGAGCCTTCGGGAAGTTGCCCGATGGCCCGTTTTGCGTGAATGCCTGCATCGGCCAGCCGGCCCTGCAATGCGTATCGTTCTGCGGTGACGGTCGAGGCCATCCCGTTGTTGCCGACCTTGGAATAGGCCACGCCCAAATCCCGCATCAGCCGCGCGTTGCGGTAGTCGCGGGCGCGGGCTTTCTCTAGCGCCTCCAACGCCGTGTCAGTCTGGCCTTGTAGCAGCAGCGCCCGTCCGTATCCGGCAAGGATCAACGCATCGTGAGGTGCCATTTCAACCGCTTGGGCATATGCATTTACAGCCTCGGACAATTGCCTGTTTTCCAGAAGGATTTGGCCTTTCAGTTCGTAGTAAAAGGGATCTTCGGGCCGAATTTTCAAGGCTTCATCTATCGCCGCGCGGGCACGTGCCAGATCGCGATTCTGGTGATGGGCCGACGCCTCGCGCATCATTCTGATGTCGTAAGCCGTTTCCTCTTTCGCGCGGCGCATTGTCCAACTCGGAGAGCGCAGAAAGGCCGAGAGCTTGCCCTTCACCCGTGCAAACCAATAGTCGGCGGTTTCATTGGGTTGGGTCTGATCGCCAAACTCGTCCAGAAACGCCTCAGCCGCGCGCAAGCGGTCCCGGCTGGTGGGGTGCGAGCGCATATAGGGGTCTTGATTGGCCGTGCTCAGCAACTCCTGACCTGCGAATTTCCGGTGGATCGCGACCATCCCCTTGGGTGAGATTCCAGCCCACCGCAGATAGCTGGCCGCGCTGCGATCGGCCGAGGCTTCCTCGGCCCGTGTGTGCCCCAGAAAGCTGCGAATGGCCGCGCCCTGCGTGCCGGCTGCAATCCCGGCAGCAGCTTCCCCTCCGCCCGCAGCGGCTGCGATCAAGGCAAGCGCCGTACCGAGGCTCGCCTTGCGCTGCGCGTCCTGCAGGTTCTGGTGACGGCGGGCCAGATGACCGTTGGCGATATGAGCGGCCTCATGGGCGATGACGGCTTGCAGCATTTCGGGGCTGTCGACCGACAGGATCAGGCCGTAGTTCAGGTAGATCGCGTTGTAGTCGATCACGAAGGCGTTGAAGGTGTTGTCGTTGACCACCAGAATACGCACCTGATTGGTGCTTAGCCCGGCGGCACGCAGCACCGGAAAGGCCAGTTCACGCAGGCCAAACTCGATATCGGGATCGCGGATCAGGCTTTGGGCGTGGCTCTGCGCTGCCGCCGTCAGCCAGAGGACAGCCGCAAGTATCAGGGCTGGGATTGACGCCAGCCTGGATACGCGTTCAAAAGCCATGGCTGCAACATGGGAGATGGGCATGAGAAACTCAACCCGGTCCGGGGTCGATCCGTTTATTGTGATGGACGTGATGGAGGCCGCGCGCAAAGCCGAAGAGGCCGGACGCCACATCATTCATATGGAGGTCGGTCAGCCCGGAACCGGCGCCCCGAAAGGCGCGACCGAAGCCCTCGCCAAGGCAATGGAGCAAGGCCCGTTGGGGTATACCGTCGCGCTTGGGCTGCCCGCCTTGCGACAGCGGATCGCGCAGATGTATGGCGAGTGGTACAATGTCGATCTGAACCCCGAACGTGTCGTGGTGACGCCGGGGTCTTCCGGCGGGTTCTTGCTGGCCTTTACCGCGCTTTTTGACAGCGGGGATCGCGTGGGGATCGGCGCGCCGGGCTATCCGTCCTACCGCCAGATTCTCAAGGCGCTTGCATTGGTGCCTGTCGACCTGCCGACCTTGCCCGAGAATCGGCTGCAACCGGTGCCTTCGGATTTTGCCGGGCTTGATCTTCAGGGCCTGATGGTCGCGTCCCCCGCCAATCCGACCGGCACTATGTTGGATCACGCGTCGATGGGCGCGTTGATCGACGCCGCGCAGGGGCAGGGTGCCTCGTTCATCAGTGACGAGATCTACCACGGGCTGGAATATGAGGCCAAAGCCGTCACTGCGTTGGAGCTGACGGATGAGTGCTATGTGATCAATTCCTTCTCGAAGTATTTCTCGATGACAGGTTGGCGTGTTGGCTGGATGGTAGTTCCCGAGGATCAGGTCCGCGTGGTCGAGCGGATCGCTCAGAACATGTTCATCTGCGCTCCCCATGCCAGCCAGGTGGCCGCGTTGGCCGCGATGGATTGCGACGAGGAGCTGCAGGCCAATCTCGATGTTTACCGCCGCAACCGTGAGCTGATGCTCGAAGGGCTGCCAAAAGCTGGTTTCACGAATATCGCGCCACCTGACGGGGCGTTCTACGTCTATGCCGATGTCTCTGACCTGACAGATGACAGCCGCGCCTTTGCAGCCGAGATTCTGGAAAAGGCCGGTGTCGCCGTCACGCCAGGTTTGGACTTCGATCCTGAGCGAGGACATGCGACCCTGCGATTCTCCTACGCAAGGGCCACTGCCGATATTCAGGACGGGTTAGAGCGTCTGCGCAGCTTCATGGTCGAACGCGGCGCGTTGCAGCCGGTGTAAAGCGTTCACAAGAGGGGGCGGATGCGCTAGGGTCACGCTCAAACGATCTCGGGAAAACTTGAGGCCATGAGCAGGATTTTCTATTGCATCGCGCTGATCTGGGCGCTGTCCGGTGCCGCATTGGCGCAGGACTTCACTGCGCTGGCGCGCGTGCAGCCGGACCAAAGCCGCATCATCGATTCTGGTCGCACGGCGGTTCAGGTCGATCTTGGCGTCACCCAGGGTGTGCCTTACCGCATCTTCACGCTGCGCGATCCCTACCGCATGGTCCTCGACTTTCAGGAGGTCGACTGGACCGGCCTCAACGCCGACGACTTCCTACAAACCGACCGGATCAGTGGCGTGCAGTTCGGGGCCTATGTCCCCGGCTGGTCCCGTATGGTGCTGGAACTGGGCGCGCCTATGGCGGTGGACACGGCCGAGTTGCGTTTGGATGAGGCCTCGGGCGCGGCGCTGTTGACCCTTCAATTGGTCGGTACCGATTTTGACACGTTCAACGCGTCCGCTGGCGTGCCGCAGAACCACGGCTGGGATCTTCCAGAACCTGCCGTCACCACATCCGAGGCCCCGCGCAACGTAGCGCAGGTCTTGCGGGTGATGCTGGACCCTGGCCATGGCGGTATTGATCCGGGCGCCGAGTTCGGTGGCATTGACGAGAAAACCATGATGCTGACCTTCGCGCGTGAACTACGTGAATTGCTATTGAGGTCAGGTGGTTACGAGGTGGTTCTGACGCGGGTCGAGGATCAGTTCGTCTCGCTAGAGCGTCGTCTCGCTCTGGCACACAGGGCGGGTGCAGATGTGTTTATCTCGCTGCATGCCGATTCCCTCTCTGACGGGCAGGCCCACGGCGCGGCGGTCTATACCTTGTCCGAGGATGCCTCGGACGTGGCCAGCGTCAAACTGGCCGAGCGCCACGATCGGGGCGATCTTTTGTCTGGGGTCGATCTGAACGGGGCTGATGATCAGGTCACCGATGTGCTGCTGGATATGGCGCGGCAGGAGACCAAACCCCGCACCACATCGCTTGCGGGCGCGATTGCCAATGGCATGGCGCAACAGGGCGGGCCGATGAATCGCAAACCGCTGCGCACCGCATCGTTTTCGGTGCTGAAGGCGGCGGACATACCGTCCGTTCTGGTCGAACTTGGGTTTCTTTCCAGCCCCAGAGACCTGAAAAACATCAAAAATCCCGACTGGCGCGCTAAAATGGCGCTGGGAATCTATCAGGGGCTCGAGGACTGGCGGCAGCAAGATGTGATCAGACGATCCCTGATTGGACAGTGACCTGACGACGCAAAACGGCTAGAATGCGCTTGTGGTTTTGACCCTCGGGCTTGGCATCCCTATATAGGCGACAGCGCGAAAAAAAGGCAGTGACGTGATCCGGTTCATTCTATCGATTTTCGGGGCAGTTTTCAGCCTCGTGACTTTGGGTATCTTCATGGTTGCGCTGGTGATCGGCGCGGTCTTTTGGATGTATGGTCGCGACCTGCCCAGCCACGAGTCGCTGGCACAGTACAAGCCGCCCACGATCAGCCGGATCTATTCCGGTGAGGGTCAGTTGATCGACGAATTCGCCCAAGAACGCCGTCTGTTCACCCCGTCCGAGGAAATCCCCGACCTGGTGAAACAGGCGTTCATTTCTGCGGAAGACAAGAATTTCTACACCCATCAGGGCTATGACCCGCGCGGCATCATCGCTGCTGGTGTCGAAGCTGTACGCACCAAAGGTGAAACCGTTCGCGGTGCCTCGACCATCACGCAGCAGGTGATGAAGAACTTCCTGCTGTCGGGCGACCGTCGGGCCGAGCGCAAGATCAAGGAAATCATCCTAGCCACCCGGCTTGAGGATACGCTCGACAAGGAACAGATCCTCGAGCTTTACATGAACGAGATCTTTCTGGGTCAGAACTCCTATGGTGTGACCGCTGCGGCGCAGACCTATTTCAACAAGACCCTGCAGGAACTGGCCCCGCATGAGGCCGCGATGCTGGCCGCGATGCCCAAGGCGCCGTCGGACTACCACCCGGTCCGCCAAAAGGAACGCCTGCTGGCTCGCCGCAACTATGTTCTGCGCGAGATGAACCAGAACGGTTACATTGATCAGGCGACCTATGAAGCCGAGGTCGAGATGCCTCTGCGTTCAGTCCAGAACGGGGATTTTGAAAGCTTCCGCACCGCACTGCCGCCACGTGACTATTTCACCGACGAAATCCGCCGCCAGCTGAGCGAGGATTTTGGTGAGGGTGAGTTCTTTACGGGTGGTTTCACCGTGCGCGCTTCGGTTGACGAGGAAATGCAGGTCGAGGCCGCGCGTGCGCTGCGTGAGGCATTGCAGAAATACGACCTGTCACGCGGCAGATGGCGTGGCACGGGCGAGGTGATCGCAGAAGAACAGCTGGTGGATGAGGCCCAATGGCGCGATGCGCTGGCGCAGATGGAAATCCCCCGCGACGTCGTTCTGCCGACCCAATGGTATCCGGCCGTTGTGCTGGATGTGGCCGAACAACAATTGACCGTTGGGATCGAGGATGGCCCCGCCGATGGCACCATTCCTCGCTCTGACATCAAGTGGATGCAGGGCAACTTCTTCGACAATTTCAAACGCGGCGATGTGATCCTTGTCATGGCCGGGGAAGAGGGGCAGTGGTCCGCCCGTCAGGTGCCCGAAGTACAGGGCGGCTTTGTCGCGATGGACGTGAATTCGGGCCGTGTTCTGGCGATGCAGGGCGGGTTCTCGTATCAGGATACCGTGTTCAACCGCGCTACGCAGGCGCAGCGTCAGCCGGGGTCCTCGTTCAAGCCGTTCGTCTACGCCGCTGCATTGGACAGTGGTTATAGCCCTGCGACGATCGTTGTTGACGCTCCGATTGAGGTGAATACTCCTCAGGGCCTGTGGCGCCCCAAGAACTCGTCGAACAAGTTCTACGGCCCAACGCCACTGCGCACCGGGATCGAACAGTCTCGGAACCTGATGACCATCCGCCTTGCGCAAGAGGTCACGATGCCCGTCGTCGCGGGCTATGCGGAACGGTTTGGTGTCTATGACCGAATGGGTGCGTTCCTGGCCAACTCGCTGGGGTCCGAGGAAACCACACTGTATAAAATGGTTGCGGCCTACGCGATGTTCGCCAATGGCGGTGAGCGGGTCGAGCCTACTCTGGTCGACCGGATTCAGGACCGCTTTGGTAAGACGATCTATCGCCATGACGATCGCCAGTGCCTCGATTGCAACTCAACTTGGCTCGAACCGAACGAGTCGCCGACCATCGAGACCAACCGTTCTCAGGTCATGGATGCGATTACCGCCTATCAGCTGACTTCGATGATGAAGGGTGTTGTGGATCGCGGGACGGCGTCGCGCTATGTCAACCTGCCGGTGCCGACGGCAGGCAAGACCGGAACCACCAACGAATCCAAGGATGCGTGGTTCATTGGCTTCACCTCGAACATCGTTGCCGGTTGCTATATCGGCTATGACCGTCCGCGTCCGATGGGCCGGGGGGCTTATGGCGGCACCATGTGCGGGCCGGTCTTCCAGAGCTTCATGGAAAAAGCCGTTGAGAAATACGGCGGTGGTCCGTTCGAAGTGCCCGAGGGTGGTCACTTCATCAAGATCGACCGTTTCAGTGGCGCGCGCCTGCCTGATGACGCATCCGGCGAATATGTCGTGGCCGAGTTCTTCCGGGATGGTGTGGATGGGTTTATCGACCGCGTTTATGACGGCGGCTTTGCCATCGGATCGGACCTTCCGCTGTTCGAAGAGGCGCAACGCGCAGGCGTTCAGGTCCAGACCTCGACAGGTAGCACCGTCACTGTTGGCCCCAAAGCCTCGCAAGGGGATTTGAGTACCGGCGGCCTCTACTGATCGCTTTGCAAAATCTCTGACGGCCAGACGTGTAATCCCGTCTGGCCCGTCTTGTGGTGGCCTTCTGCTCTTGCTATCACGCAGTCCTGTTTGACCAAGTTGGGGCAAGACCATGCGCGCCGAAACCCAGAATATCGTGGCGGAAATCGAAAAGTCACTAGAGCTGCTGGCGCAGCGCATGGACTATGAAACCGCGCCCCATCGGCTTGAGGAATTCAACGCGCGGGTCGAGGATCCGAACCTGTGGGACAGCCCCGAGAACGCACAGAAACTGATGCGCGAACGGCAGATGCTGGTCGACGCGATCGAGACCTACGAGTCCATCAAAACCGATCTCAGCGACAATATCGAGCTGATCGAGCTGGGCGAGATGGAAGAGGATGAAGAGGTTGTTCAGGACGCCGAAGCCTCGATCAAGTCTCTGAAGGACAAAGCCGCCAAGAAAGAGCTGGAGGCTCTGCTCGATGGCGAGGCTGACAGCAACGATACCTTCCTCGAGATCAACTCGGGCGCGGGTGGGACCGAGAGCTGTGACTGGGCCTCGATGCTGGCGCGGATGTATGTGCGTTGGGCGGAAAAGAAGGGCTATACGGTCGAGCTGCAATCCGAAACAGCGGGCGAAGAAGCCGGTATCAAATCGGCGGCTTACAAGATTTCGGGTCACAATGCCTATGGCTGGCTAAAATCGGAAAGCGGCGTGCATCGTCTGGTACGAATCTCGCCTTATGACTCGGCGGCCAAACGGCACACCTCGTTCAGTTCGGTCTGGGTCTACCCCGTGGTCGATGACAATATCGAGATTGAGGTGAACCCGGCCGATATTCGGATTGATACCTATCGGTCCTCGGGTGCGGGTGGTCAGCACGTGAACACCACGGACTCGGCGGTGCGGATCACACACACCCCGACCGGGATCGTTGTGACCTCATCCGAGAAGTCGCAGCACCAGAACCGCGATATCGCCATGAAGGCGCTAAAATCACGCCTCTACCAGCAAGAGCTGGACCGTCGGAACGCCGATATCAATGCGGCGCATGAGGCAAAGGGGGATGCGGGCTGGGGCAACCAGATCCGGTCTTACGTCTTGCAGCCCTATCAGATGGTGAAGGATCTGCGGACCAATCATGAGACTTCGGACACCAAAGGTGTGTTGGACGGGGATCTGGATGGGTTCATGGCGGCGACCCTGGCATTGAACGTGGCGGGCAAAAGCCGGTCCGAGGCGCAGGGCGACTAAGTCTGGGCAGGGGGCGCTGCCCCCGCCGCGGCAAGCCGCGACTCCCCCGAGATATTTTTAGCCAGATGAAGGGGATCCGGGTGGCGCTTAGCCATTCGGGAAAAGATGTATTTAAACAATGGGTTTTATTGGTCGGGGTGCGCGGCTAGGCTGGACTTGAATTCAACGGATTGAGGCGATTGAAACCCGGATGGATGTCACTCAGCTTTCCGCAAAGACGCTGGTCGATCAGTTGTCATCTGGCGCTGTTTCATCGGTCGAGGTGATGGCTGCGACGCTGGCGCGGATCGAGGCCGTAAATGGAGCGGTCAATGCGATTATGGCGCCGCGCGACGCGGATGATCTGATGGCCGAGGCGGCGGCACTGGATGCGGGTCCGAAGCGGGGACCACTGCACGGGTTGCCGATTGCGGTGAAGGATCTGGTCAATGTCGCCGGGATAGTGTCATCGCAGGGATCGCCGCTGTTTCGCGATTTTGTGCCCGAACAGGACGATCTGATTGCAGCGCGGATGCGCGCGGCGGGGGCGATTTTGATTGGTAAGACCAACACGCCCGAGTTTGGGCTTGGCTCGCACACGTTCAACCCGGTCTATGGCGCGACCCGGAACCCCTATGACGGCTTGCGTACCTGTGGGGGGTCGTCTGGTGGCGCGGCGGTTGCGTTGGCGACTGGGATGGTCGCGTTGGCCGATGGCTCGGATATGATGGGAAGCCTTCGAAATCCGGCCGCGTGGAACAACGTTTACGGATTTCGCCCAAGTTGGGGGCGGGTACCTTCGGAACCTATTGGGGACGGGTTTCTGCATCAGTTATCCACCCTGGGGCCGATGGCGCGCAGCCCTGAGGATCTGGGGCTCTTGTTCGATGTGATCTCGGGCGCTGATCCCCGGTCACCTTTGGTCGCGGATGCCGGGCAGGTGAGTCCCGTTCAAGCCGCTGATCTGCGCGGGGCGCGGATTGGTTGGTTGGGAGATTGGGGCGGCGCATTTCCGGTTGAGGATGGCATTCTGGACCTTTGCCGCGATGCCCTACGCGTTTTCGAAGACCAAGGCGCAGTGGTCGAGGATGTGTCTCCGCCCTTCGATGCGGAAAAGATGTGGAACAGTTGGGTTACCCTGCGGTCCTGGGCCGTGGCGGCGGGACTGCAACCGTTGCAGGGCAATTCAGAGGCCTTGAAGGACAGCGCACAGTGGGAGTTGGAGCGTGGCCTGATGCTATCCGCGATGGAGGTGTATGAGGCCAGCGTTACTCGGTCGGAGTGGTTCCGGCAGGCGGCTGGGCTGTTTCAGGACTATGATGCTTTGGTCCTGCCTGCCGCACAGGTCTGGCCCTTCGATATCGAGACGCCGTATCCGCGTAAGATCATGGGGTGGGCGATGGATACCTATCATCGCTGGATGCAGGTGACGGTGCCGGTCAGCCTGATTGGCTTGCCCTGTCTGGCTGCGCCTGCCGGGTTCGGAGCGGAAGGCCTGCCAATGGGCTTTCAGCTATTTGGGCCCAAAGGGTCGGATGCGCGGCTGCTGTCCATAGGGGCGGCGTATCACGAGGCAACAACATGGCCGCAGAAAAGGCCCGCGATGAGATAGGGCCAGACGGGGAGGAGAAACAGATGGAAAGACCTTTCGGAGCGCCTAAGATGCGCCCTGTTGACAGTGGGATGCTGAAACAGGCGATGCGGCGGGCGTGGGTTGACCTTCGCAGGGCGCCTCTGTTCGGCTTGATATTTGCGGGGTTCTATGTGTTGGCGGGCTGGGCGATCGCCTGGGTGACCCTTCGGACGGGAACAAGCTATTGGCTGGTCCTCGCCGCGATCGGGTTCCCTTTGATCGGACCGTTTGCTGCGGTCGGGCTTTATGAGGTCTCGCGTCGCCTGGAGGCGGGGGAGGAGCTTGATTTCAAGGCGATATTCGGAGTCGTGCTGCAACAGAGCCGTCGCCAGTTGCCCTCAATCTGCGCGATTATTGTGGTGATGTTTCTGTTCTGGTTCTTTCTGGGCCACATGATCTTTGCCCTGTTCATGGGGCTGTCAACGCTGACGAATGTGTCCTCGTCGCTCGAGGTGTACCTGACGTCGAACGGGTTGATGATGTTGGCCGTAGGGTCTGCTGTCGGGGCGGTCTTTGCCACGATCCTCTACATGATCACCGTGCTGTCCATCCCGATGCTGCTGGACCGCGAGCTGGATTTTGTGACGGCAATGATCGCAAGTTTCTCCTACGTGAGGGACAACTTTCCGGTCATGATCGGGTGGGGCATTTTCATCGCCGTGCTGACGTTTGTCGCGATGGTGCCATGGTTCTTGGGACTGCTGCTGGTGCTGCCGCTTTTAGGCCATGCAAGCTGGCACCTGTATCGCCTGATCTGCGAGGATGGCCCGAGCTAGCGTCGTTCGTCGGGCCTGTGGGCCCTTATCAGCTTGCGCGCGGCGCCGAGCGCATCTGTTGCATCCTGCCCCAGCCGGGTCAGGGTCACGGGGCGCGCGTCGTCTTTGTCCGGGCGCGTGTAGCTTGTACCTTGCCAGAGGGTATCTTTCTTGCTGACCACATAGACCCGGCTGTTTTGGCCGTTACGACCGGAAATCAGCATGTAGACATAATCGCCGGAACAGCTCGCTATACCGCGCACCTCTCGTGCCATGGATGGGCTGCCGGGCATCACGCTGCGCGGTGTGAAGCCACGGATCAACGTGCATTGTGGCAGCCGTTTGGCGTGCAAAACAATGGACGTCCGGGTGTCCGTCGCCGCATAAAACCCTGGCGGAAAGGTGCAGTCGTGGGTGGCCTGAGCGCCCGAGCCGAGGAATTGCGTCAGAGTGGCGTTCACATGATGCGTATTGGCATCCGGGATGTCGTCAAGCGGGGTCAGAACGATACGGGCATCCACATCAAAGAAGCGGCATATCCGGTCCAGAACATCCGCGCGCGGAAAGCTCTCGCCCGCAAGATACCTGTTGAACTGCGTTCGGTTGATGCCTAGTTCGCGGCACAATGCAGAAATCGAAGGGTAGTTTCGCGCCAAGCGTCTGAGGTTCGCGCCGAACATGGCGCGAAGTTCGTCCGGGCTGCGCGTATCCTCTGGCATCGGTTCCCCCTGCATCGGCGGTTTCAGTCGTGAAAACAGCGGTGCAGATCGGCAGACCGGATGTGTGACCGAAATCGTAAAGATGACCCCAAAGCAACGTTTCCCCACGCCGCGTTGCACCAGAGATGCTAATCCGACGTTGGGTAAAGGCAATAGGTATTTGTCTACTGGGGGTGACCTTTACAGTTTATTTGCAGGCTTTTTTGCGCGAAGTATCAAATAGACATTGGCCGAAAAAAGCGAAGGGTCCCGGCGATGCCCTGCCGGGACCTTGCAGTTGTCAGTCGCCGCGCAACAGGGCAGCAACGCCAGTTCTGGCGATTTCGACGAGCCCCAACGGGCGCATGAGGTCAGCAAAAGCATCGATCTTGTCGGGAGCGCCCGTGATCTCAAATATGAACGAGTTCAACGTGCTGTCGACCACATTGGCGCGGAAGATATCGGCCAGACGCAGCGCCTCGACCCGCTTGTCGCCTTCGCCAACGACCTTGATGATCGCCAGTTCCCGCTCGACCGAGGGGCCTTCGACAGTCAGGTCATGGACCTCGTGAACCGGCACGATACGGCCCAGCTGTGTTTTGATCTGTTCGATCACCTGCGGGGTGCCGGTGGTCACGATGGTGATGCGGCTAAGGTGCCCAGTGTGGTCGACCTCGGCCACGGTCAGGCTTTCGATGTTGTAGCCACGGCCCGAGAACAGGCCTATCACGCGGGCTAGAACGCCCGGCTCGTTCTCAACCAGAACCGCAATCGTATGGCGCTCCTGCACGTCCGAAAAGGTCGGGCGTAGGTTGTAGGCCGAGTGGCGGGTAGAGCCTTTTTTGATATGTAGGGCAGACATTTACGTCCCTTTCATCATCTTGCGAAAACCGGGCGTCGGGCGCCCGGTCAATTCCGACGAATGTTGTTAAACCAGAACCGAACCTTTGGAATCGATCACGCCCTGCGTTTCGGCCTCGCCCAGCAGCATCTCGTTATGGGCTTTGCCCGACGGGATCATGGGGAAGCAGTTCTCGTGCTTTTCAACCAGGCAGTCAAAGATCACCGGACCGTCATAGTTGATCATCTCCATGATCGCGTCGTCCAGATCGGCGGGGTCGGAACACAGGATGCCCTTGGCCCCAAAGGCCTCGGCGAGTTTGACGAAATCGGGCAGGGCCTCGGACCACGAATGCGAGTAGCGCTCACCATGGAGCAGCTCCTGCCATTGGCGGACCATGCCGAGGCGTTCGTTGTTCAGGATGAACTGTTTCACGGGCAGGCGGTACTGAACGGCGGTGCCCATTTCCTGCATGTTCATCAGCCACGAGGCCTCACCCGCGACGTTGATCACCAGCGCGTCGGGATGCGCCATCTGCACACCGATCGAAGCCGGAGTGCCGTAGCCCATCGTGCCCAGACCGCCTGAGGTCATCCAGCGGTTGGGGTCTTCGAACCCAAGGTACTGCGCGGCCCACATCTGGTGCTGACCAACCTCGGTCGTGATGTAGCGGTCGTGGTTTTTGGTCAGCTCTTCAAGACGTTGCAGCGCGTATTGCGGTTTGATCGTCTTTTCGCTGTTGGTGTAGGCAAGGCAGTTGACCTTGCGCCAGTCGGCAATCTGCTCCTGCCATTTTGCGACTGAGGCCACGTCGGTCTTGCGACCACGCGATTTCCAGACCTTCAGGATATCTTCCAGCACATGGGCCACGTCGCCGACGATCGGGATGTCGACGCGGATCACCTTGTTGATCGAGGACGGGTCAATGTCGATATGCGCCTTTTTCGAGTTCGGCGAGAACGCGTCGATACGGCCGGTGATCCGGTCGTCGAACCGCGCGCCGATGTTGATCATCAGGTCGCAATCATGCATCGCCAGGTTGGCCTCATAGAGGCCATGCATCCCCAGCATGCCCAGCCAGTTCTTACCGGACGCCGGATAAGAGCCAAGACCCATCAGGGTTGAAGTGATCGGGAAACCCGTCGCATCCACCAGCTCACGCAGCAATTGACTGGCTGCGGGCCCCGAGTTGATGACGCCGCCGCCCGTGTAGAAAACGGGTTTCTTGGCGGTTTCCATCGCGGCAACCAGTTCGGTGATCTCTTCCAGATCGCCCTTCAGAACAGGCTGATAGCGAGAGGTCGAGGTCTTGGGGCCGGTATAGTCACCCGATGCAAACTGCACGTCCTTGGGAATGTCGATCAGAACCGGACCCGGACGGCCCGAGGTGGCGACGTGGAACGCCTCGTGCATGGTCTCAGACAGAGAATCCGTGTCCTTCACAAGCCAGTTATGCTTGGTGCAGGGGCGGGTGATGCCAACGGTGTCGGCCTCTTGGAACGCGTCCGAGCCGATCATGAAGGTGGGGACCTGGCCGGTCAGAACAACAATCGGGATCGAGTCCAGCAACGCATCCGTCAAACCGGTGACCGCGTTGGTCGCGCCGGGGCCGGATGTCACCAGCGCAACGCCGGGTTTGCCAGTCGACCGGGCATAGCCTTCGGCCGCGTGGACCGCGCCTTGCTCATGCCGCACCAGGACGTGGCGAATGTCGTTTTGCAGAAAGATCTCGTCATAGATCGGTAGGACGGCGCCACCGGGGTATCCGAATACTGTGTCCACGCCCTGATCCTTGAGGGCCTGAACCACCATCTTTGCGCCGGTCATCTCACGTGTCATCTGCTTTGCTCCGTTCGCGACATGTGTCTTGCGTTTGCCAAAAAAAAGCCCCCGAGATTTTCGGAGGCGCATGGGTTCTATTGTGGTTTTCCGTTACCGGCCCATACGCGTGTTTCCTACGATTACGACTAGCGTGTTCATCGCCAGAGGCTCCTTATCAGCTTGCAGGGGACATTATGTTCGGCACGACGGAGCGTCAACAGTCAATCGTATGAATTTCATGACCGGATTGATGAATTTTGCGACATTTTGTTGCGCAAAATGACGCATGTCGGGAATTTCCGGTAAAATGGAGGGGTTCGTGTGGTTTTTTGACGGATTTCCGACTTGTCTAAATCCGCCAACGCGATGTCTGAAATGAAACAGAAGCACGCCAAGTGCTGCGGCAGGCTACCTTGTATGAGGGGCAAATAGGGAGGTCGGCCTTGCTGCAGGAACTCGTGGATTTGGGGCGCTATCCGATTGATCGTCCGGACTCGACCGCGTACCGCCAGTTGATCGGTGATCTGCGCCGAGAGCTTGAGCATGACGGGTGCGCGGTTTTGCCGGGCTTTGCGCATGAGTCTGGGTTGGAGCAGTTACTGGCAGAGGCAGATGCTGTCGCGCCCAAGGCTCACCGGTCTTTCAACCGTACGAATGTCTATTTCACCAAGGACGACCCAAGCTTTGGGATCGGGCATCCGGTGCGCCGGTTCTATGACCGGTCAAATGCGTTTGTGCCCGCGGACAATTTCCCCGGATCAGGACCTTTGAGGCGCATCTACGAGTTCAACGGCTTTCTTCCCTTCATTCGCGATGCGCTGGATGAGCCTGAGGATCGCTTCTTTCGCTATGATGATCCGCTGGCGGATGTCATCATCAATGTCGTGGAAGAGGGGCAGGGGTTTCCCTGGCATTTCGACACCAACAACTACACTGTCACTTTGGCTATTCAGAATGCCGAAACAGGCGGTGCGTTTGAATATGCCCCGGATCTGCGCAGTTCAGACGACGAGAATTTTTCGGCGGTAAGGGCTGTTCTGGACGGCAATATGCAGGCCGTTCACCGGATCGACTTGCAGCCCGGTGATCTGCAAATATTCAAAGGTCGCTATGCCCTGCACCGAGTTGCGCCGGTTGAAGGTGCGCGCAAGCGCTACGTTGGCATCTTCTCGTTTGTGGACACCGAAGGCATGTGTGGCGGTGTTGAGAGGACACGACAGCTCTATGGCCGGGTTCTGCCGCATCACTACGCGCGGGAAGGCCGTCGGGCCGACGAGCTGTTGGACTGAGTTGCCGACGGAGGTAGGCTAGGGCCCATTCAGGGAGGGCTTTGGCATGGCGCGTGTATTGCAACTCACTCCATTTGTTTTGTGTTCGTCGTTGCAGAACCAGATTGATTTCTATTGCGACCGTTTGGGATTCAGCTGCGGGTTTCGGCAGGACAACTATGCCTTTCTGTCACGCGGTCCGGTGGCCATTCGGCTGCTGGAATGCCCGCCGCGAGACGATGGCAAGCTGCTGGGGGAGGAGCAGTCTTTTTACATAGATGTCGAGGGGGTTGATGCGCTGTATGATAGCCTCAAACCGAGGTTGGAAGATCTGCCCGACGGACGTGTGCGCCCTCCGTTTGATCAGCCTTATCAGCAGCGCGAATTTCACGTCATTGACGAGGATGGGACGTTGATCTTTTTCGGTGAGGATATCAGGCCGCGCGGGTAGCCCTCCCGCCCATCGTCAACGCGCCTGCGGCGCGCCTCCTCTGGTTGGGCCGGGCAGCGCGTGCCGCGCTGCGGTCGCTTAGGGTCAGGACCCATTCATCTTGCACCGCTGGTTTGACTGATTTTGGTTCTGACAAGGCACTTCCCTGCAGGAATAGTGGTTCTATTTCAAAGGGAAGTAACGCAGCTCAGAAGTAAAGTCAGCCAAATCCTTCGGACGCGTGAACCGCTGCAAAGCAGCGGCTTTGATCGCTTGGAATTGACGCCGCCAGTCCCGGCGCGCTCCAAACCACTGCTTTTTTGCCGTTCGCGCGCCAGTGGCGCAAGATGAATGGGTCCTGACCCTAGAAGCCGACGCCGGTGCCCTGTAGCACGCCATGTTCCAGCGCATAACGGGTCAGGCCTGCTGTTGAGGAGATGCCCAGTTTGCGTTTGATGTTTTTGCGGTGGGTTTCGACCGTCCGGACCGAGATATCGAGCGCCTGGGCGACTTCTTTGTTGGATTTGCCCTGCGCCAGTTCCAGAAGGATGGTCTGTTCTCGCCCGGTAAGGGCTTCGCGGGTGCTGTCGCCTTTGGGCTTTAAGGACCCGCTGGCGCCGGTGCATAGATATTGCTCGCCCTTCATCACGGCATCAATCGCCTGTTTGATCTCATCCGTGGGGACGTCTTTCAGCACGTATCCTTTGGCCCCGTGGCTAAGAGCGGTCGAGATGTATTCGGGGCTGTCATGCATTGAGAGGATCAGGATGCGGGTTTCGGGCAGGCGTTCGAGGATCAGTTCGGTCGCGCTCAGGCCGCCGAGGCCGGGCATGTTGAGGTCCATCAGGATCACGTCAGGGGTCAACTCGGCCGCATGATCAACCGCGGCCTGACCGCTGCCCAAAGTGCCGACAACCTCAATCTCATCATAGCTTTCGAGGATCGACTGTATGCCCTCGGCCACCATGGGGTGATCGTCGACGATGAGGACTCGGATGGTCATGTCCCGGCCTTTCGGTTCGGTGTTGCGTCTTCCTGCGGCGGCAGCAGGTGGCTGAGGGGCAGGCTGACTTCGATCACCGTGCCCCCCTGCGGGCCGCGTGATGACAGAATACGCAGCGTGCCGTCAAGCTGTTCGATCCGTTCCTGCATGTTGCGCAACCCGATGCCGGTGCCGCTCTGATCCGGTTCAGAACGCAGCCCGCGCCCGTCATCGGTGATCCGCATGGTCGCGCCTTTCTTGTGCCCGCGCAGGTCGATTGTAACATGCGAGGCGTCTGCGTGGCGCTCAATATTGGTCAAAGCTTCTTGAGCGATGCGGTAGAGGGCGATCTTGCTGTCCTGATCCAGCCGGTTGCGGAAGACGACGGTCGAAAACTCGGTTTCGATCCCGGTGCGCTCGCGGAAGTCATCGGTCAGCGCCTTGAGGGCCGGGCCGAGGCCCAGATCATCCAGCACACCAGGGCGCAGGTCGCGGCTGATGCGGCGCACTTCGGTGATCGCAGTGCCAAGATGATCAATGCCCTTGTCCAACGGGGCCTGCGCGCCCGCGTCATCGCCTCGAGACAAGCGCCTTCGCGCATTGTCCAGCGCGTAGCGCACACCGACAAGAATCTGGCTGATCCCGTCATGTAGCTCGCGCGCGACGCGGCCGCGTTCTTCTTCCTGGGCGTCGAAGACCCGCTGGGTTAGCTCTTTCAGCTTGGCATCTGCAAGCCGACGCTCGCGTATGTTCAGCAACATGCCCGAGGCGAAGACAATCAGAACCGAGGCCACAACGATGGCGCCGATATACATGAAGGTGCGCTGGACCCGATCTTCGACCTCGGCGCGGGCATTGGCGACGGTGGCCAATATGTCGTCGATGAAGACACCGGTACCCACGGCCCAACGCCAATCCTGCAGGCCCACGACATAGGCGATCATCTGCGCCTCTTCCCCGGTCGAGGGCTTTTCCCACATGAAACTGTGCCAGCCTGCACCTTGGCGGGCCAGACGGATGAACTCATCCACGACCGGAGTACCGTCGCTGTCGGTCAGACCGTCCCAATTGCGGTTGATGAACTGAGTCTGGCGCGGGCTGACCAAGTTCGTGCCGTCATAGTCATAGACAAAGAAGAACCCGTCCTGCCCGTAGATCATCGCCGACAGAATCTGAGTGACCAGCGTTTTGGCGACGTCATCGTCAGGTTCAGCGCGCCCGTAGATATAGGCAAACCCGTTGCGGGCCTGCGTGACGTAGTTCTTCAGTTCTTCCTTCTTGGCCTCGATCAGGCGTAGCTCCAGCGCCTGTATTTCGCGCTCGGATGTCGCTCGGGCCTGATAGGCGACCAGAAAGGCAATGGCCGCGACGGCAACGACCAGAGGGATGGCCGCAACCAAAGACAGTTTCTGCGCATAGGTCAGCGAAACCAGATGTCGGAGTCTTTGCATGGTCGAATCGATACGCAAGCGGCGGCGAAAATGCAAAAAGATTGAGCGTTTCTGGGGGTAAATGCCCTCGGGAACGTGGGATGGCTGGCTTTTTTGCCGATTTTATCTGCGAAAAACGGGCAGAAATTCGGGTTTCTACGCAGTAGTAGGTATTCCCTTTCATATCGCTGCCTCTAGGCTCCGATCCATTGAAAGCGACAGGCCCGGAAACCTCCGGGTGAAGACTTATGAAGGGGAGGAACACTCATATGGATCGTCGTTCATTTCTGAAGAAATCTGCTCTGGGCGGCTCGGCTGCTGCGGCTACCGCACTAGCGGCACCGGCTTATGCGCAGGGTCAGCGGACCCTGACCATGGTGACCTCGTGGGGTCGTGGTCTGGCCGGCGTGTTCGACAGCGCGCAGCGCTGCGCCGACAGCATCAACGCGATGTCGGATGGCAGCCTGAATGTTGAAATCAAAGCAGCAGGCGAGCTGGTTGGTGCGTTCGAAGTGTTCGACGCCGTTTCTTCCGGTCAGGCCGACATGTACCACGCGGCTGACTACTACTTTGTGGGTCAGCACCCAGGCTATGCCTTCTTCACCGCTGTTCCGTTCGGCATGACCGCGCAGGAACTGGTGAACTGGTACTACCACGACGGCGGCATGGAGCTGCACGACGAGCTGGGCTCGATCTTCGGTCTGAAATCCTTCCTGGCGGGTAACACCGGTGCGCAGGCCGGCGGTTGGTACTCGAAAGAGATCAACGGCCCCGAGGATTTCCAGGGTCTGAAGTTCCGCATGCCGGGTCTGGGTGGCCAGGCGCTGGGTAAACTGGGTGCATCGGTTCAGAACATTCCGGGTTCGGAAGTGTATCAGGCGCTGTCCTCGGGTGCGATCGACGGCACCGAGTGGATCGGCCCCTGGGCGGACGAAAAAGCGGGCTTCCAGGAAATCACCAAGACCTACTACACCGCGGGCTTCCACGAGCCGGGCGCTGGTCTGTCGCTGGCGACCAACCGCGACGTGTTTGACGAGCTGACACCGGCCCAGCAGAAGATCATCGAGATCGCAGCCGCCGAAGCGCACCAGTGGAACCTGGCGCAGTTCCTGGCCAACAACGGCGCAGCTCTGCAGCGTCTGCAGTCGGGTGGCGTGAAGGTCATGGAATTCCCAGACAGCGTATGGGACGCATTCGGTCAGGCTTCGCAAGAGGTTCTGGACGAGAACATGGGCGACGAGCTGTTCAAGAAGATCCACGACAGCGCAATGGCCTCGATGGCATCGTCCTCGGGCTGGCTGAACCTGTCGTCGGGTGCCTATACCGCTCAGCGCGACCGCGTTCGCGGCTAATCCCAAGTGAACTGACCAAACGGTTTCCCCGCAATCGCGGGGGAGCCTTTCTTGTTGCATATGCGCGGACCCATCATGCCGCTATAATTTGCAGTGCAACTGATGTGACCCGGGGACAACATGCAGGACGATAACGGTATCTCGTTTTTCGGCGCCCTGTGGAATGGACTGATCTGGTTCATTCAGAACATTGCCGAAGCCTTCTATAATTTTGGATATGCGATCACGCATCCGCAGCTGTGGCTGGATTGGTCCGACAAAGAATCCATCATGCGCTTTGTCTACTACGGAGGCTCGGTCGAGTTCTTCTTCGTGGTTTTCACGCTGTTTCTGGTGCTGACGGCCATCGGCCTCTACTGCCGAAACGTGATGTGGGGCATGGTGCGCGGGCTCGAGGCCTTCGCCAACACGACCGGGCGGTTCTTTGCCTGGGCGGGTTTGCTGATGGTGATCCAGCAGATCGTTATCGTGTTTATGCAGCGTGTCTTTGCCCGGCCTGATATGTCTTTTGGTCTGGGTATCCCCTTCAATCAGGACATCAGCTGGTTTGCCGAAGAGCTGAAGCTCTATAACGCGATGGTCGTCTGCCTGTGCTGCACCTACACCTTCGTGCAGGGCGGGCATGTGCGGGTTGACCTGATCTATGCCGGTATCAGCCACCGCGCCAAACGAGTGGTCGATATGTGCGGCGCGGTGTTGTTCATGATGCCGATGGCCGTGCTGACCTGGATGTATGGCTGGTACTTCATGTGGCGGCACCTGATCGTACCGAAACCCTCGGCCAGTGACACGCTGGACAGGCTGGTGGCCAAGTCGCGCGCCCTGCGCTGGAACGTGGAAACCATCGGCTTCAGCCCGAACGGGTTCAACGCGTATTTCCTGTTCAAAATCCTGCTCGTGATCTTTGCGGGCATGGTGTTCCTGCACGCGGTTGCCTTCCTGTGGCGGTCGTATCTGGAATACGTGGAAGGGCCGGAAAGCGCCGGAAAATACCTCGACAAGGATAGCCTTGGCGAGGGTGAAGAAGCCTACGAAGGCGCACATTAAGGACGGAGACCAAGACAATGCTATTCGGACTTGATGGCGTCGAGATAGGCCTCATTATCGTATTCTTTTGCCTTTTCGGAGGCATTCTCTCAGGCTTCCCGGTGGCCTTCGCCATCGGTGGAGCGGGTGTGATCTCCTTCGGGATCATCGCCGCGCTGGACAGCGCTGGACTGCTTATCCACCAGGCGATTGACACTGGCTCACAAGCTTACCGAGACCTGGTGAATTCCGGGGTGAAACCCGATACGGTCTCGGTTTTCCGATACCCGGACCTACCAAGGATAGGCGAGCCGGTCTTCCCCTCAGGTTGGGAAACCGCGCTGGACCGGAATGTTTCCTTCATCGTGAACCGCATGAACGAACGGGTTCTGGCCGGTCAGTCGATTGAAACCCTTCTGGCCGTGTTGATGTTCGTTCTGATGGGAATCACGCTGGAGCGTTCCAAGATCGCCAATGACCTGCTGACAACGATGGCGCGTGTCTTTGGACCGCTGCCCGGTGGTCTGGCCGTGTCGATTGTTGTCGTGGGTGCGTTTCTGGCCGCCTCGACTGGTATCGTTGGTGCGACCGTTGTGACCATGGGCCTGCTGGCGCTGCCGACGATGTTGCGGAACAACTATTCGCCCGAGTTGGCGACAGGTGTGATCGCGGCCTCGGGGACACTTGGGCAAATCATCCCACCCTCGATCGTGATTGTTCTTCTGGGTACGCTGGCGGGTGACCTTTATTCGACGGCACAGGAAGAGCGTGCGGTCGAGGCGGGCTGTACCGATGCACTGACCTTTTTGGGGGAACCTGCAGTGGTCTCCGTTGGAACCTTGTTCCAAGCGGCTTTGTTGCCGGGGATTATGCTAGCGCTGCTTTATGCGCTTTATGCCTTTGGTTATGCGCTGCTGAACCCGGACAAGGCTCCGGCTGTTGAGCTGTCGGGTGGCTCTGGTGAGACGATCACCCGTTCTGAGGGTCTGACTTGGCTGCTGGGTGCGCCGGTTGCGATCATCGTCGGTGCGGTGCTTCTGGGCAGCGCGGGTGTGATCGGCAGCCAGAACATCTCGGTCTCGGCCTTCTCGGATGTGGGGCAGGGTGCGTCTTTGCGCACGAATGTCTCGGCTGAGTGTCAGGCCTCGATGATCGAGCTGCATGGCCAATCCGCCTGGGATCAGGCCGTGGCCGAGCAGGAGGCAATCGACGCCGCCGGTGGCGTTGCCAGCGCCGAGCGTCTGAGCGAGGAGGAACTCGCCGCCGCCCGTGACGCCAAGATCGCCAATGCGGCTCCTATCGGAACCGGTGTTTCGATTGTGGTGGTGCTGCTGGCGCTGACCTTGGTTCTGGGTCGTGGCATCGCGCCGTCGCGCTCGCCGCAACCTCTGATCGTTGGGGCGATTGGCCTGTTGTTGATGCTGTTGGTGGATATTCTCTTCATCCAGCCAACAACCTCATCCGGGGCGACATTCGTGTTGCTGGCGATTCCCTTCGCCATCGCGATCTACGGCTGTAAGGAGGCTGCCGCGCGTTGTGCCACCAACGATCTGATACGAGTTGTGTTCCCGCCGCTGGTTCTGATCATCGCGGTGCTTGGTTCGATCCTTGGCGGTGTTACCAATCCGACACCTGCTGCGGCACTGGGTGCCGGTGGTGCGATCATGTTAGCTGCGTACCGCAAGCTGCAGGATCAGGGCCGGTCCGGAAGTGTGATCATCTGGTCGACCTTTGCAGTCATTATCTGTTTGCTGATGGGTGTGAATTTCGATCTGCGTATCAATCAGGGCAATGTCCCGGTTGAGACCTGGATCGCCTTCATTCTGGCTTATGCGACGTACCTGTACGCTCTGTTCGGTCTGTTGTTCGGCTGCTGGGTCCTGTTCTCAAGCGGGGTTCTGACGCCGGTGGTGCGCGAGACGGCGAAGGTGACCTCGATGGTGTTTACCATCCTGATCGGGTCGCAGTTGCTGAACCTTGTGGTGATCTCGTTCGGGGGTGAGCATTATATCCAGCAGTTCCTGCGCAGCTTTGACAACGAGTTCACGGTCTTCCTGATCGTGATGTTGGTGCTGTTCATTCTGGGCTTTGTGCTGGATTTCCTCGAGATCATCTACATCGTGATCCCCATCGTTGGGCCTGTGATCTATGGCGGGTCGTTCGATCCGAAATGGGTGACGATCATGGTGGCGGTGAACCTGCAGACCTCGTTCCTGACGCCTCCCTTCGGGTTCGCCTTGTTCTACCTGCGAGGGGTCGCCCCGAAAGAGGTGACGACAGGCCATATTTATCGTGGCGTTGTACCTTTCGTGATCATTCAGGTCGTTGGTATTGCGATCCTATGGTTCTTCCCGACCATTGTGACCATCGTGCCGGATCTGATCCCGAATTGATCCGCTGAGTCTAGTCCAAATGAAAAAGGGGGCCTGCAGGGCCCCCTTTTGCTTTCTTGCTTGAGTTTTTTTGCGAAGCGCTTTCGCGGACGTTGCACGAGTTATCTTCGGCCGGATGAACGGGATCAGGCGAATTGGATAAGGTCCCAACGATTGCCGAAAGGGTCCTGCCATACCGCGACCGTGCCGTAGGGTTCGACACGGGGCTTTTCTTCGAAATGGACTCCCTTTGCGTGCATCGCTGCGTGATCGCGTTGGAAGTCATCGGTTTCCAGAAAGAACCCAACACGACCTCCGGTTTGGTTCCCGATAGCGGCCTCTTGTTCGGCCCCGTCGGCTTTGGCCAGCAGTAGGGAGGGCTCGCCTGAACCCGGCGGCGTGACGAGGACCCAGCGTTTTCCGCCTCCCAGATCAATATCTTTGGAAAGAGTGAAGTCTAGCGTTTCAGTGTAGAAATTGATCGCAGCATCGTAATCAGGCACCACGAGGGTGACAGCATGCAGGCTCTGTTTCATGAAGGGATCAGCCTTTGGTAGGGTGGCGGTCGGGCAGTTGGATGTTTGCCACTTGCTCAGCTATCGGAGCCGAGGCGAGAGGATGGTGCGAGGCATCTGCGAAAGCCTCGGGGTTGGAGATTTTCTCCCAGCGCCCCTGAACATAGGCCTCTAGCCCGGAAAACTTGGCTTTGTAGCCCATTTTCGGACTGCCGGGTACCCAGTAGCCTAAGTAGATATAGGGCAAGCCGGCCTCACGCGCGATCTCGATATGGTCGAGGATCATGTAGGTGCCCAAGGAGTTCTGCGGCTGGTTTGGATCGTAGAAGGAATAAACCATGCTGAGGCCGTCATCCAGAACATCGGTCAGGCTGACGGCGATCAGGTTTCCGGTCTCGGGGTCGGCATACTCCACAACGCGGCTGCGGATTGGGGTTTCCTCGATCATCGCGGCGAACTCGAAAACGTCCATATCGGCCATGCCGCCATCAGCGTGGCGGGTATCGAGGTAGCGACGGAACAGCTCGTATTGATCATCGGTGGCCCAGGGCGAGGTTGCGCGGCGCTCTAGATAACCATTACGTTTGGCCGCGCGTTTCTGGCTTTTGGTCGGGCGGAAGGCCGAGACGTCGATCCGGGCGGAAAGGCACGCAGCGCAATCAGTGCAGGATGGGCGATAAAGGACGTTCTGCGACCGGCGAAACCCTTGTTGGGACAGCGAATTGTTCAACTGATCCGCGCCTGCGCCTTGCAGAGCGGTGAAGAGTTTGCGCTCCATCCTGCCCTCAAGGTAAGGGCAGGGCTGGGGGGCCGTCACATAGAATTGTGGCGCAATTGGCAGCGTGTGTCGCATGAAGGTCCCATGTAGCCTCGGACCGGATGATAGCAACGGATTTTCAAGCCGCCAAGTGATTCAAGTGTGTTGCGTTCAGGCCCGCTGGTTGATCATGACTGTGCCAAGGAAGGCATCCGTCAGACCCTGGCAGCGCGCGCTGGTCAGCATCATGATGACAGATACGATCTGAACAACGAAGAACGCCATGCTGATGAAGTATCCGGCCGTATGGGCCACGGCCTTGCCCATATCCATCCGTTCGCCGAACGCGTCGCGCAGCTCGATCCCCATGAACCGCATGCCAAGCGTGGCAGATCCGTTCGAGATCGTGATGACCCGGTAGACAAAGCTGATCACGGCATAGATCAGCGGCAAGAAGAACAGCCCGGCCCCAAGTGTCAGGAAGACGGGGACGATGCACAGAAGTGAGATAAAGGCGATGTCGAACAACCATGCGACAAAACGCTTGGTTGCGACGGACTGGTAGAACTCGGGTTGAGTATCGGGATCGGGCAGATGGTTCATTGTCAGGTTTCCGAAAGGGTAGGTCGTGTTACCCTGTCCCGAATGGTCGGGACAGGGCAAGTCAATTCAGGCCGGTTCGCCTTTGCCATCGTCTTCGTGGTTTTCACGGGCGCGTTCATCCATGAACTGGTCAAACTCGGCTTTGTCTTTGGCTTCGCGCAGGCGGCGCAGGAAGGCTTCGAAATCCTGCTGTTCACGCTCCAGACGGGCCAGGGTGTCGGCCTTGTAGGCGTCGAAGGCGCTGTTGCCTGATGGCTTCATTGCACTCATGTGACTGTGCCAGGATTTGCGGCGGCTGCAGGACTTGCTGAACATGCGTTTGCTCCAGATCATATAGGCCAGAAGGGCGAGGCCCACGGGCCAGAAGAAGATGAACCCAAGAACCATGGCGGCGATCCAGGCGCCTTTGCCTTTGTCGTCCATCCAAGCCTCGGCACGATAGAGCCACCCCGGATTTGCGGGTGCGGCGGGTTCGGACAATGCGGTCATGTGGTCTCTCCTGGGGTTGATGTAAATTCCTTTCACATGATCTAGATGGGGAGCGCTTGCGGGGTTGCAAGGGGTCGATGTGAAAAAGATTTACATTTTCGGATTTGGTTGACGGCGCAGGCCTCGGACAGCAGGGTGCGGGCATGATGACTGAGAACATAAATGCGCCAACGCTTGCAGAAATCTTGGAGCTGGAAAAACAGGTATGGTCTGCTTTGGTAACAGGCGATGCCCACGCTGACAGGGCGCTTCTGAGCGCTGATTTCCTGGGTGTCTACCCCTCGGGTTTTGCAAATCGGGACGACCATGTCGGGCAGTTCGCTGAAGCTCCGACAATGGCGGAATTCAAGTTGAGCGAAGAGCGCTTGCGGATTTTGACCCCGGATATCGTATTGCTGTCCTATCGGGCTGACTATGTGCGACCAGGCGCGGAGGAGTGGGAGGCGATGCTCATATCTTCCCTTTGGGAGCGTCGGGCAGGCGCTTGGATCAACAGTTTCAGTCAGGACACTCCGGTCGAACAGGAATAATGCGTTTGCCGCATTGACCTTGCCGCCCAGCGGTGCGCAGGGTCCGGGTATGACTGAGAGTTTGACCATCAACCGTCTGCCGCGCGCGTTCGACCAGTCTTTGGGCGATGAAACCCGCGCTCTGCTCGCCGACCTGACGACTGAGCAAGGCGATCTGATCGCCGGAACCGCAGGGTCCAGCCCGTATCTGAAGGGCCTGATTGAGCAAGAGAGAGAGTGGCTGCCGCAGGCCTTGCACCAGCCGGACCACGCCTTGGCAGAGGTGATGGAGGCCGCGCGTGCCCTCTCGCCTGATCAGCTCAAGCCGGGTCTAAGACTGGCCAAGCGGCGCATGGCTGTACTGACCGCCTTGGCTGATATCGCAGGTGCTTGGCCGCTGGAAAAGGTCACGGCAGCGCTTACCGATTTTGGCGCTCTGGCGGCGGATGTGGCCGCAAAGGCCGAGATTGCCGCCCTGATCCGCCGCAAGAAGCTGCCCGGAATGACCGAGGATGATGTCGAAACCGCTGCCGGGATGGTCATTCTCGCGATGGGCAAGATGGGCGCGCATGAGCTGAACTACAGCTCGGATATTGACCTGATCGTTCTGTTTGATGAAACACGCTTTGACCCGGATGACTTCTACGAAGCCCGGCACGGGATGGTGCGGGCCACGCGCAATTTCTGCGCCACGCTCAGCGACAAGACAGCCGACGGGTATGTGTTCCGCACCGATCTGCGCCTGCGGCCCGACCCGGCGGTGACGCCGGTCTGCATGGCGATGGAGGCGGCAGAGCGGTACTATGAAAGCCTCGGCCGTACATGGGAGCGGGCCGCCTATATCAAAGCGCGCGCCAGCGCGGGGGATATTGCGGCTGGGGAGCGGTTTCTGGACACCCTGAAACCCTTTGTCTGGCGTCGCCATCTGGACTTTGCCGCCATTCAGGACGCCCATGACATGCGCCTGCGCATACGTGAGAACAAAGGAACGGGCGGCAGCCTCTCGATCCCCGGCCATAACATGAAACTGGGTCAGGGCGGCATTCGCGAGATCGAGTTTTTCACCCAGACCCGGCAGTTGATTGCAGGGGGGCGTGACTCCGATCTGCGCGTGCGCGGCACGGTGCCCGGGCTGGCGGCTCTGGCGCAAAAGGGCTGGGTGCCGGAAGAGGTTGCGGAAAAGCTGACCGATCACTATCGCGCGCATCGCGAGGTCGAACATCGCATTCAGATGATCCACGACGCTCAGACCCATAAGGTCCCTCAATCAGACGATGGGATCGAACGGGTCGCCTGTCTGATGGGGCTTAGTAGCGATGATCTGACCAGGGACCTGACCCGTCGCCTGACCGAGGTGCATGAGTTGACCGAAGGCTTCTTTGCACCGGGCGCAGGGCCTGCGCCGACACCCGCACCTGAGGTGACGTTCGACCAGAATATCCTTGCGCGCTGGGCCACCTATCCGGCCCTAAGGTCTCAGCGCGCGCGGCGCATCTTCGACCGGTTGAAGCCCGAGCTCCTCTCGCGCCTTGCCAAAACAGCGCAACCCGATGAAGCCCTGCTAGCGTTGGATGGCTTTCTCGCAGGCCTGCCTGCGGGTGTTCAGTTGTTCTCGCTCTTTGAGGCCAACCCACATTTGATCGACCTGTTAATCGACATCGTAGGCACCTCTCACGCGCTGGCGTCACACCTGTCGCGCAACGCCTCGGTGTTTGACGCGGTGATTGGAGGCAGTTTCTTCAGCGATTGGCCTGGTTTGGAGGCTTTGCAGGCCGAGTTGGTGGAAGCATTGGCGCAGGAAGCCGACTATGAAACCCAACTCGACCTGGCGCGGCGCTGGTGCAAGGAATGGCATTTCCGCATTGGCGTTCACCACCTGCGCGGCCTGATCGACGGGGCGCGGGCCGGCCGGCAATATGCCGAGCTGGCGCAAGCCGTGATCGCCGCGATCCTTCCCTTTGTGACCGACGCCTTCGCCCGCAAACACGGCCCGGCACCGGGGCGCGGAGCCGCCATTCTGGGCATGGGGTCGCTCGGGGCAGGGCGGATCAACTCGCAATCCGATCTGGATATGATTGTGATTTACGATCCGCTTGATCAGGACATGTCCGACGGTCCCCGCCCGCTGGCCACGCGCACCTACTACGCTCGGTTCACGCAGGCGCTGATCACGGCGCTTTCGGCTCCCATGTCTCAGGGGCGGCTTTATGAGGTCGACATGCGCCTGCGCCCTTCGGGCAATCAGGGGCCGGTGGCGACCAGTTGGGCAAGTTTCACGCACTACCAGCAGGAAGAGGCGTGGGTGTGGGAACATCTCGCCCTGACCCGCGCTCATGTCGTCGCCGGAGACTCGGGCTTGGCTCAGGATATCGAAGCCTTCCGAACTGAGCTTTTATCGCGCCCTCGGGAGGCAGGCAAAGTTCTGCGCGAAGTGGCCGAAATGCGGACGCGTCTGGCGGCGGCAAAGGCCCCGGCGGGCGTTTGGGATGCCAAGAACGGCCCGGGCCGAATGATGGATATCGAGTTGATGGCCGAGACCGGAGCGCTGATGGCAGGCCTCGCAAACCGGGTTGTGATGTCTGGCCTCGACGGGGCGGTCGCTGCCGGTTTGTTGGATGTCGCGCAGGCACAAACATTGAAGGACAGCTACGATCTATGCTGGTCGGTACAATGCGCGGCGCGGCTGCTTTCGGGCAAGGTGATTGAGGCGGACAAAATCGGCGAGGGCGGAGCGGCCTTCCTGTGCCGTGCCACCGGGTTCGAACAGGTCGAAGCGCTGCAATCCGCATTGCAGGACAGCTATTCCACCGCCGCCGAAATCATCGGCAGCGTAATCAAAGAGGATGAAGATGGCGCGCAGCACTGATCCAAACGACCCCAAGGGCCTGATCCGCGAGGCGTATAACATCGGAGGCATCACCATGCCCGAATGCCGCAGCATCTTTCTGGACTGGGCGCTCAGCCTGCCCGATGGCGTGGACCAGAAACAGGCTCTGGCCGATCTGCACGCTTCCTATTCCGCACAGGAGGCCGATCATCCCATGACGCAGGTGATGGCCGAAGGGCTGCAGGCCGCCCAAGCGCCCAAGCGGCGCGGAGGCTGGCGCTCTCGCCCGCGCTAGGGGGTTTTCCTTCGGGCTGTTCGCGACTATGAGGCGGTCATGATCCAAGCCGTAGACCGCCCCCGTATCCGCCTGAAACCCAAAGCCAATGCGCGCGGGCTGCGCCATGGTTTCCCATGGGTCTATGCCAATGACATCGTCACTGATCGGCGCACGCGCAAAATCCCCGCCGGGGCGCTGGCCGTGCTTGAGGATGACAAACGCGCGCCGATCGCTCTGGTCGCGGTGAACCCTGAGTCGAAGATCATGTGTCGCGTACTGGATAGCGATATTGAGGCCGATCTGAACGCGGACTGGTTCGAGACCCGTCTGCGCCGTGCGCTTGAGATGCGCCAACGCCTGTTCGACGCGCCATATTACCGCCTGATCCACGCCGAGGCAGATGGTTTTCCCGGTGTGATCATAGACCGTTTCGGCGATGCCTGCGTGATCCAGCCGAACGCCGCTTGGGCCGAAGCGCATCTGGAGGTGCTAACCGACGCGCTGGTCAAGGTGACCGGCGTGACAACCGTTCTGAAAAACGCCTCAGGCCGGACCCGCGGGTTGGAGGGGTTGGACGACGTCAATCAAACTCTGCGCGGAACCACGCCCGACGCGCCTCTACCTGTGCCTATGAACGGCGCGACCTACATGGCCGATCTGACCGGCGGTCAGAAAACCGGCTTGTTCTACGACCAGCGCCCAAACCACGCTTTTGCGGCGCGTTTGGTGCATCCCGAAGCTCAGGTGCTGGACGTGTTCAGCCATGTGGGCGGCTTCGGCCTCGCCATGTTGGCAGGTGGGGCGGCACAGGCGCTATCTGTCGATGGGTCTGCCGCTGCGTTGGATCTTGCCACCAAAGGGGCCGAGGCAAGCGGATGTGCTGACCGGTTCCAGACCCGCCAAGGCGACGCCTTCGATGTGCTGACGCAACTGGGCGAAGGGAGCGCACAGTTCGACGTCGTCATCTGCGACCCGCCCGCCTTTGCGCCTTCGAAACAAGCCCTCGACGCTGGTCTGCGCGCCTATGAACGCATCGCCCGCCTCGCCGCCCCACTGGTCAAATCCGGCGGCTATCTGGGCCTCTGCTCCTGCTCTCATGCCGCAGATCTGGGCCGTTTCCGCGATGCCTCATCTCGCGGGATCGGACGGGCCGGGCGGCAGGCGCAATTGATCCACACGGGCTTTGCCGGACCCGATCATCCACAATTGCCGCAATTGGCTGAAAGCGGTTACCTCAAAGCCGTATTCTACCGGCTGTGAAGGCGGTTCTGGATACATGCGTCATCTACCCCACGGTGATGCGTGAGATGCTGCTGGGCGCGGCAAAACTGGGCCATTTCACCCCCATCTGGTCCGCGCGTATCCTCGAAGAATGGGCCCGCGCCGCCCGCAAACTCGGCCCCGAAGGCGAAGCACAGGCCCGCGCCGAGATCGCTCTGGCCCAAGCGCACTGGCCCAAAGCCGAACGCAAGGTAGCAATGGGTATCGAACAACGTCTCTGGCTGCCCGACAAGGCCGATATCCATGTGCTGGCAACGGCCATTGAGGTCTCGGCAGATATCATCGTCACCGTCAACGCCAAGGACTTCCCCAGAAACATCCTGGCCGAAGAAGGCCTTGAGCGCCGCGACCCGGACAGTCTGCTCCACAGCTTCTGGCAAACCGACCCCACAGGCATGACGGACGCGGCCAACGCGGTCCTTTCCGAAGCCAACCGCTTATCGGGCGATCAATGGACCCTACGCGCGCTCATGAAAAAGGCCCGCCTGCCGCGCCTTGGCAAAGCCCTGACCACCTAGGCGGAATCCCTCTTCATCTGGCTAGAAATACCTCGGAGAGCGCGAGAGGCTGGCCTCTCGCTGCGCACACTCAACCACGCGCCCAACGCTGTTCCAAAGCCTCCAACGCCGCAATCCGCTCATCCGTCTTTGGATGACTCATCAGCCACGCAGGAACCATCCCTGCACGCTGCTGCGTTAGATCTTCCAGCTTATGAAACAGGGATTTCTGCGGCGCGATCCCAATCCCGGCCTTGGTCAGCAAGGCGGCAGCATATTCATCCGCCTCATATTCGTCCTGCCGGGATAAGCGCGACGCCAGCAACGACGTCAACGCATTCGCAATCATGGCCCCGATGAAGGGAATGAACCGGTTCAACACCATGATCAACGCGGTCCGCATTGCGTTCTGACCCGAGAAATCAATCATCCGCCGTTTCGCATGCCCCAAGGCCACATGACCCAGCTCATGGGCAATCACGCTCGCCATCTCCTCGGCCGAGACCTCACCGTTTCGAAACTTGCGATAAAACCCGCGCGTGATGAATATTCGCCCGTCCGGAGCCGCCAAGCCGTTCACAGGGTCAATCTCGTAGATATAGACCGGCACCCGCGCGATATTCAAAGCAGCGGCCAGCCTGTCTGTCATCCTTTTGAGGGCAGGGTCAGCCAGTTCGGTCGACTTCTGATCCAACTCACGATGGGTGCGCCAGATGGAAATCCGGTACATCACAAGGCCATAGGCAATCGCCAGAAGGATCGGAGTTAAGCGAAGCATGACATAGATATGGGCGGCTCATCCAGTCTAGGCAAGCCGCAATTGCAGTTAAGTCCTAGGTCAAAACATGCCCCGAATGCTGAACCTACCTACCCGGCAGAGGAAGCTGCAAGTTCGAATGGAATTCAGAGAGAGACTGTTTCGTTAACGTGGCACCTTTTGAAGCCTCGAAAAAGGCATGTTCTGCCTCTTTCTCAGCGAACAATACATCCACTCTCAAGTCCCTTACATCTGCGCGCAGGTCGTCACGTGCCTCTTCATAGGTTTCGGCGTCACGCAGTTCGTCTTCAAGCGCGCTCAGGTCGTCTTCGTAATTGGGGTCTGAGGGATCAAGCGCGGCGATGTCGTCGGCGATGTCGTCGCTGCTACGGCCGTCATAGCTTTCGTTCAGGTCACGCAACTCGCGCCGTGCGTTATAGAGATCT